>JAVHOV010000029.1:0-31850 GCA_036170245.1 archaeon
CAGTAATCTCCTGACTAGGAGAAGAAAAAACATTAGTCACCAAACCAACAACAACAAGAGAAATAACCACAACAACCGCAATAATCACAAGATACTCAATTGTACCTTGCGCAGAATTTTTACTAAAAACCATAAAATAATAACAATTTTAATAAATATAAACTTTCTTGATTGAATTAATTTCAAATTCAAAGTACCCCACAAGATTTTTAAGGAACAAAATCCATTTATAATTAAATAAATTAAATGATTTTTATGCCTCGACCAGACAGATCAAGTCAGCAAATGCCACAAGGTTTTTCTCAAACCCCTAATCAAAATTATAACCAGCCGCCGCAGCAAAATATTGGCAGGCAAGCCCCAATGCAGCAGCAGGCACCAATCCAAGGAACTCCTTTGCAGGGAGGAGGAATTAGAGAAGATATTAGAGCATTAAATTCAAGTATTTTACTTGTAACTCAGAAAATGAAGTTTTTAGTTAGAAATGAAAAAATCTTAGGAAGAAATTTAGTTGTATTAAATAAGAAAATAAAAAACATTGAAGATAAATTAGCTCTTGCTCCACAGGCACAAGCAGCCTCAGCTTCTGTATCAAGCGAAGAAGTTGAGTCATTAAAACAAAAGGTTATTCTTCTTGAAGCCCAGATTGAAGATATGCGTTCAAGGACTGCCACTACTGAAGCATTGAAAGAATTAAAGTATGTTATTGATTCAATCAATCCTTTGGAATTTGCAACTCTAACCCAAGTTAGGGAACTGATTGATAAAAGACTAAAAGAAAAAGAAACTCAATAAAATAAAGCACTAATTTTTATAAAAAAATAATTATACTTTTGGCTGTCCGCTTAAGCTTGGGCGTAAATTTATTCTATAAGTTCTCTTTCCTTTTATCATAACTGCAGTATCTTTACCAGAAACTATATTCATTTTTGAAGGAAGTATTTCATTTAATTCAGTAGGCAGTTCCCTTTCAGTTCCTAAAACTAGTCCCAAACCCCTGTTTGATGCTCGAAGAATTGCAGTTACAACTCTTTCTTTATTGCTTTCAATTAATGAGTCAATTTTAGGAATCACTACTGTGCAGTCAGAAGTATTATTTTCAGAGAATGCTTTTGTTATTTGCCTTAAGATAGTGTGAATGAAAATAATTTTTTCTTCATTAGAAAGAAATTTAGTATTAATTACTACTGCTCTGCCAAGTCTGCCTGGAATTGCCCTTACTAATTCCTCTGAAGGAACATTTTGTCCAAAAAGAGATTTCATTTCAGTATTCATTATCTGCATTATTCGCTCTGCTTTTAATTTTTCATAATCTGATAATTCTTTTGATTCACTTATTTTCTGCAATAATTCATCAATGGAATTCACTTGGGCAGTAAATGCAAAAAGGGAAAGATTCTTTTCAAATTCATTGTCTTTAACTCCAAAAAGTTCCAAAGCAAAAATCAAATCAACATCTTTTATTGAAATTGCTATGTTTTTCTTAGGAGTAAATTCTTTAACTGGAAAAGCCATTGGTTCAAATTCAACCAATTCTTCTTTTAGTTCACCTCGATTAGGAGAAGCTACGCTTAGTTGACTAAAATAATCATTATCATCAAATATAACTATAGGAACATTATCCAAAAGAAGATTTTCAGTTAAAATATATGAACAATAGTTCAAACTTAAAGATTGTCCTAAAATTTGAGTTCTCATTATTACTGAAGTAGGTTCTTTCATTATTTCCATTGCTTTACTTAGTCCTAATTGAATAAGAGGAATTTTTTCTTCTTCAACAGGCATCTTTCCGCCAAGATCAATTTTAGATAAAGTATTTCCCTTCCCTCCGGAAGAAAGCATCTTTAGGATAAATGGATCCCCCAAAATTGCAGCATAGTCACTCTTTGCAACAGTGGATAATTCTTTTAAGTCAACGCTCGATGCCCTTGCTAAGTCAACCATCATGCTTGAATTTTCTTCAACACGTTTTATTTCATTGTCAACTCTTCTTGAAAAGTCTTCATGCTTGAAATCAACGTAAAAGGGATCAAAAGAAAGAAAGAATATTTTTCCAGTTTTTTCGCCCAGATTTTTTTCTATTCCCAAGCATTGCTTTGGAAGAGTCTGGATAAATGATTCTATTTGCCCTTTTGCGTAAAATGCTTTATACCCTTCAATTACAGCCCCGTTCTTTTTTCCGCCAGTAGTATCATACACCATTACTATATAAAAATTTTCAGGATTTGCTACTATTTCAACTTCATGTCCATAAGTAGTTCCCGAGAATATTACATCCCAAGGGCCGTAATCAAGCTTGAAATCCATTTTTAACAATCCACTCGCTTTTCAAATTAAAAAACATTGATACTTTAGCACTAATAAAAGTGTTTTTGCCTATTTATTACTTTCCAAAAACTCCAAAAGTTATGTTTTTAAATTACAAAAACTTATTCTTGTTGTAAATTGTGATGAAAAATGGTTAATGAACAAATAATGATTGATACAGTAAAGCGAATGATTGATGCTGGAATCGATGACGCAACAATAATAAGCACTTTAACTGATGCGGGACTTTCAAATGAACAGTGCCTTGCAATTATTTCTAAGGTAAAAGAACCTGTCCCAAAAGAAGAAACCTTCGCTTCTGTTCAACCGGCTCAGGATGTTTCAGCTTTAAGAAATGTCATTGAAGCAACTGCAGATGCACAAGATTTACACGCAGCAACTACTTCAACTGCTCTTGAAGATCATGAACAAAAAATCGCACAAGTAAATGAAAAGATTAATTCAATGAGTCAAGCAATTTCTTCTACTCAAAATAAACCAGATGCAACCCTATCTTATAGATTGTCAACTTTAGAGCAAAAAGTTGAGGAAGTTAACTCAGCCTCAAAAGCTCAGCTTGATTTGATGCAAAAAATTCTTGAAACTAACAGAAAAATATTAACAGAGCTTGAAGCCAAGAAATAGTAATTAAATTTTCTAATTTTAATTAGCAATAAATTATTTCATTCCAAGTAACTCTTTTAATTCAGTAAAAAAGTTTTTTGCAAGTTGAGGAGTTTTGTGTAGTGCTCCTTTGTAATTGTATTCCGTATTTTCTGGAGGAGCCAAAAAATCAGCTGTTTGTTTTGAAGCCCCTTTGACATAAGTTTCAAGTTTTGCTTCAGGACTGCTTCCTTCAGCTTTTTTTGCTTGATCCCATGCTTTTCTTGATTTGGCTTCAACATAGTTATACACAAGCACAATGAAGGACACAACAAAAATAATGAAAGCTAAAGCAGATAATCCGACAAATAAAAAAAGAATTGTAATAATTAATCCTATAAAGAAAGTGCGATAATCCATTTAATCACCCACTTTACCCCATCATTCCCATTCCGCCTTCTCCGCCCATTCCGCCTAAAAGACCAGCATAAGGATCAGCAGGTGCTGCATCCTCTTTTCCAAGTCCCATTATATAAGCCAAAATTAATAAGCCGAATATTGCAAATATCCAATAATCTTTCATCCCTACTCCGTTTATGAAATAAAGTACCCCTACAGAAATTAATGTAAGTATGCTGGCTTTTATATCCTTAGAAGACAAAACAAGTATTAGTGTTGCCCCAAAAACAATCCAGACTTCCCCAATCTGTATTGCAAACCCTATAAGGGTTATTGAAACTAAAAATGAAAGCAAATCCATAAGTTATTCACCAAAAACAAACATACCTTGTATAATACCAAAATTTACTTTGGCTTTGGCACTCTTTCCAATAAATCTTTACCAAAGATTGACCAAATATATAATATGAAAGGGACCCAAATAAGATCTGGAAATTGGTAAAATAAAAGAAATGTAATTAAAATTGCTAAAAGCAAACCTACTGTCGCCCCGATTTGTTTCTTCGCCCAGGCATACATCCACAGGAAGTATATTATTAATAGAACCAAAGAAATTGTAAGACCTAAATCATTTCCACTTAGGGCTCCAAAAAAGTCAAATTCTAAAATCACACTAATCACTTTTTCCTAATTAATATTGTTTTTCGTTCTACTTAAACTTAATTGTTAACATTTAACCGTTTTAAACAATTCAATGCAATTGCAATAATTAATTACATCTTTGGTTTTGTCAAATCAAGGATAGTCTTTGATCCCCATGTAATTATACTAAATACCCCGAAAGTAAATAAAGAAATTATTAGCCATCCGCTTGCTCCAATCCACCACCATTTGATTACTAAAAAATATATTAGCACTCCTGAAACAATTAAAGTAAGTGTCCCGTTTCCCAAAAAACCCCTGACTGATTGGAATATCATGAAAACCAAAAATATTTTTACAATAATATCAATTGGTTCAAAGGCGTACATTAAAACTGGCAATAGTATTACAACCCCAATCATTAGGCCTAGTGCAATGAAAATGAAATTTCCTTTTTCATCCAGATTCAAATCAAACATACCAAAAACCTTTTTTTATAATCAACATTACATCCCTGCTCTTTGTCTCATTTCCATCATTTTTCTTTGTCTGTCTTTCATATCCATTCCATGAGGCTGATTCTCTGTTTCTCCACCTTTAGCCATATTCTGTTCCATCATAACTTGAGGTGCAAGTATAAAGAAATCCATTAATATTTGAGTTGCTCCAAACAGTACTAACATGTACAAGACGTAAATACTTCCAAATATTGCAAAATTCGAAAAAATCATCCATGCAATCACTGCAACAATTATTATTGCCAAAGGGCCTTTTCCCAAGTGCTGAGTTACATATGATACTATTGTCATTAGAACAAATATTTTCAAAACAAAAGTCATGTCGCCAAACATTTCTTCAAAGAATAATACAAAAGGTAAAATTGTACCGACTGCAGCCAATAGAGGAATCATTGTTAATCATTAAGATTAGTGTTTTTTGTAGTATAAAAAGATTTGGAACGGTTTTTTTAAAAATGAAAAAAGCCCATTTTATAAAAAATATTTTTTCAGTTTAGAATTTAGTTTTTATTTTACAAATTTTAATTTACAGAACCAATTAGAGAAAGTTCTTTGTCACTCATGCTTGTTGTTGAACCACTTACAGTTTCTATTACTGCAGGGTTCCACCAAAAGCTTGTACTTGAACCATCGCTTGATACACATACTTTTCCTTCTTTTACTGCATCAAACAAATTTTGTATTGAACTAATCTTTGAATTTCCTAATTGATCATTATAAGTCATTTCACTTATTCCGCCAAGCTGTATAGTTTTAGTGAATTCACTATTCGCACTCCAAAAGTTAGTGCTGTTATCTTCAGCGTTTAGTATGTAAGATGATGAATCAGCAGGAACAAAGAATAGTGTCTTAATTAGCATTGTTCCTTGTCTTGAAATATCATTAAACTCAAATCCGTATACATTGTCCCCTAATTTTGAAATTCTATAATCTGGAGAATCTTGGTAAGAATCAATTGCATTTCCGCCGTAGAAGTTCTTTGATTTAGCTGCTCCAGTCCAGTAAGCTATGTTTCCTCCAGTAATAATTGCTTTCTTTTCAGTATTCAAACTATAAGCCATCTTTCCTTCGTTAGCTTCAATAGTTACTTTTCCAATTACTGGAGTTACAAATGTTGGAGCAAGTTTTAGTGTTGCAGTGTTATTTGACACACTTGCTGAAGCAATTTGTCCTCGTGTTCCAGGAGCAACATTTACTTCTTCGAAAGTTGACTTTGTTGTTGTTTCAACTGCAGTTACACCATTGCTCAAAGCTGAGTCAAATGTGTTTACAAAAAATCCGTCATTAGATATTTGTATTCCGCCAGCATCAGCATCAATGTTCTTGTAAGCCAAACCATACCCTTGTCTTCCATTGCTCTTATCCCCAAGCATTCCGTCAAATGGCATTCTGTAGAATGGCGAATCCACACTTGGTGATTTTACAAGGAGCAATTGGATTTCTATTCGAGTATTATTTTCGTCAATTACTCTAAATGCATCAGGAGATTTAATATTTACATAAACTTCGTATAGTCCTGGTTCAATTGCATTGTCCCCAGTGAATCTCTTTGTTATCTTGAAGTTTTTGCTAGTCAAGTAGTCAACTATCTTACTTTGAGTAGCATTGATATTTACTTTTTGTAGGAATTGTTGTCTGTAGAATTCTTTGAAGTCACTAAAGAAGTCTTCTGTAAATGCATCTCTTGTCAAGTACACTGCAAAGTCAATATTATTGTACAATTCAGTACTATCGCTAATTGCACCAGTATAACTTACACTTTGCTTTCCGTCAATATAGTAAATTAAATTTGGAACTCCCCCGGTTCTTTGTGTAGATTGTTCCACCCAGCAAGCTCCGTTTGAATCTTTATTTACAAATGCTCTTGAAATTGGGATTCTATCTCCTTTTTCTCCGTTAACAACCGCAGTGAAATAATAAATCCCATCATACTTTTCCACATCAACCGGGCCTAAAGTTAGTGTTGTTTCTCCAATTGGTGCAGTGAATTCCTGCATTCCAGTTGATGGTTCACCTTCTCCTTTCCAAGAGTAGCTAATGTAAGTTAATTGGGAAACGCCAGAGAGATTCTTAATCTTTAATGCAGCAGTCGCTTGATTAGTATTAGGATTCAAAGCAATTTGAACATCACTTATTCCAATAAATCCTTCTGTAATAGTATTGCTTTGTGAATTTACTTGATCAATTGAAGCTTGTATTTCATCTTGAACTGGACTAGGAGGGCAACCAAATTGTCCACCATTTTGTGCTAGGAATTCATCAAGGTTTGCAAGCTTCTTAGTTAATGCAATCATGAATTGTGATCCGTCACAGTAAATGTAATTCGGATTTGTATAATCACATGCATCTGCTCCAATTGCATCCCAATCCCAACTTAGTTTTATTCTTGGTAAAGCATCTTCTCCAGTTGAACCAGTTAATGAACCCATGTAACATGAAGAGTATTTTCTAACATATGCATCCTCTCCCTTAGGGTCAGAACTTATAATTCTAATGTGGTACTTTTGACTGTAACTGCTTTCGCTTACTCCGCTGCATAGTCCTTCATCCGTTCCTGAGCCAATCCAGTAATTTCCAAAAGTATTCTTTTTACATAGTACATCATAACTTGCTGATGAACCGCTGCTTGTTCCGTTTGATACCGCCATTGGATCATAACCGTGTGTGTGCTTCTTTGAATTAACTACTAAAGTTCCATATTTAGGAAGTGGGTCATCAAGCCCGCTGTTAGTGAATCTGATTGCAACTGTTTCTGAACCAGAATAATAAGCATCAGTAAAATCCCACTCTGGTGTAATAGTGTCTAAAGAGAAAATCAAATCCCCAGCATCGCTTGGAATTTCTTGGTCTACATTAGTTCCGCTAGGAGAAGTAACATTAGTTGTTCCACCTTCAAGGTTAATTACAAAGTCAGTATAGCTTACAGTCTGATCATTCTTTGGATCGTCACAAGGAACATCCTGAGTCATATATGCTAATAGTCCGCCGATTACTGCACCAGCTAAAGCAAACCATCCTTGTTCGTGCCCTGCCCAAATTGCAAAGTGTGCAGCTTCTGCTTTAGGGTCAGTTTCTTTTATAGGAGCTTGCTGCCACACCCCAGCTTTTGGAGCTGACCAAGTATTATCAGTAAATGGATTAACATAGTTAGCTACTTGTCCAACCCAAATAGAACTTACCCAAGCACCAGTAGTACTTTGGTAGGACGCCATTTGGTTTGTTACAGAATTCATGCTGCTCCCAGTAAAACTTTGACCTGTAGCATTATCATAAAGAGTATATTGTGTTGCAGAAGAAGCTACATTACCAGTAACTGAATTACTAATATCTGTTTTCATAACAGTATAATCTCTTCCATCAACAGAGAAATCACCTGAATAAGTTCTAGTTGTAACTCCATTTTCAATATTGTATACTCCTCCACCTTCAGTATTAGCCAAAGCTGCTGAGGCTGAATTATTTAAAGTAGCTGATTCTGCTGCTTGTTGAACCGTCAAATCAGAATCCCCCACTACTCCAGATCCACTAGACCCCTTAGAGCCACCACTTGAATCAGTCCCACTCTTCTTATCTTTTGTAGAGTTCTTTGGATCTGTCTTAAATCCAGTTCCAATCATTGAACCTACCATTGCACCTATCATTGTTCCTGTAAGTACTTTCATCCAGTCAGTGCTTGAGTTCTTTGTTCCCCAAACACATCCGTCTGCTTTTACTTTTACAGATTGTGTTAGCATATCATTAGTCAATATTACTGCATCTTCTGCACCGTTTCCTTGTAATAGTAATTCGTATTTGTTTAATTTGAATATTTTATTTTCTGGTTCAATAAAAGTTACTGGCATTTCTCCAATATAATTAAATCCTGTGCTTCCTCGTGTTCTTGCGTGAACCGTTACACCATAAGTTCCAGGAATACTTGGACCATACACTTCTATTTCTTCTGATTTGTTGTTAAGTGTGAAACTCTTTTTACTTAGAGTTATTTTTCCTTCTGCTCCGCCTGAGCACCCTGAATCATTTCTGCAAAGTATTACATCAATCGTCTGTCCCAAGCACTTTGAAGTATCAATCTTTAATTTTGCTCGTTCATTAAATGCAGTTGAACCACCATCAGCAGTTATGCTCATGCATTCTTTTAGGTTCACTACATTAGTTGTAAAGGTTACTGTTGAAGGATTACTCTTCACTGTCTGATTTTGGAATTTTGCTTCAAAACTTACTGGTAGTTGAACTGATTTTCCAACTGAGTCTTCGTTTGGAGCATATGTGATTACCCCATACATTTTTGCTCCTGCAGGAACTGATTTTATAATTTCTCTTTTACTTCCATCAAGTGCAGTTCTTCCTGTACTTGTTCCGGTAGTAGAAGAAACACTTATTTGGGCTATTCCACTTAAGTCATTTACTGAAGTAACTGTCAAACTGTCAAGTGCAATATTTACATTTTCAGAGGCACATGCGTTAAGTAATTCAAAGTCAAATCTAACTTGTGCTTTTTCAGTTGTAAGAGAAGTTTTTCCAGTTGGTTTTATTACCAAGCATTCAGTGTCAGGGTTAGCAGTTGTTGATACATTAATTGTAATTGGAATATCTAAATAGTAAAGCAATCTCAATTTAGGTTCTTCAAAAATAACTTTTACAGCTCCCTTTATTGAAATTGGTTCTATCATTGTGTCTCCAGTTATCCCATTTGCAAGTTTTATTCTTAGTAAATCAATGTCAAGCGTGTCTTCTGCAGGAATTGTTTTTTCTTCACTGTTTAATTCATTAAAATATCCATTCATTGCATCTTCATTGATTACATCCTTGTATTTCGCATCAATTGTGACACTTTTTATAACCAAATCTTCTTTTGTAAGATTTGCAAAAGTTACTTGTTGTATTATCTCTCTTTTAGTAAAAGTGTTTAATGTAACTGACAATTCTTCAGGAGTAACTGCAACAGTATTTTCTGAAACAGTTGTAGAAAATCTTTTTCTTGAATACCCTTCTTTGATTACTTCAATTATTACAGTTGACTTATTGAATAGCGCACCAGACTGAACTATTGCTCTTCCCATTCTGTCAGTTTTTGTTGAAGTTAGCAAGTATTCTTCAAATCCTGGTTCTTTCGCATAACTGTTTACTATTGCATCAGGCAAATAGTTTTGTTTCTCATCAAACACAGTTACTTCCATGTCAGTGTTAATCATTGCAGGAATAAACTGAGGAGAGATTGTTACTGCAAAATCTTTTTCCTTTACTATCTCAATATCCACTTCTTTTGTATAAATTATATTTCCGTCAGACTTGAGTTCAAACTTTATTATATCTGCCCCATATTTCAATCCTTCAATTTCAAGATTAATATCTATAACTGAATCTTTTTCAAATGTAGAAATTTCTAAGTTATCAACTTTTTGGATGGGAACATTGTTTGTTAAAGCTGAAAGTGAATCCCTTATTTTATAATTATTAATTCTAATTCGCTTTTCATCAGCAGAATCTCCTACAACACTCATGCTCAAATATATTTTCTTTTCAGTTCTTCCAAAATCTATTCCTGAATTGTTTACTAAAGCTACATGGTAGTTGTATTGACTTACCTGCTTCATTGAGTAAGGTGCTGAAACATATAGTTCTTCTTTTTGAGAGTAAAGCCATTCATTTGTTGCGCAAAATTCTCCTTCACATGTACTTTCAGCCCCAACAAAGTAAGTGTTTGTTTCATAAGTACTAGAGTAAAGTGTTTCATTGATGTCACTTGCAGGCTTTCTTGTTTTATCAAACTCTGCTCTATAATAGAATACTATTTCTTTGTTTGGTGTTGCAGTTCTTTTTATTGAGAACCATACTTTTACTTCTCTTGTTGCTTTTCCTGCATCAATCCACCGTGCATTAATCCATTTTGCGAGTCCGTCAGTTAAATTATTTGAATCAAAAGCATATCCTTTAGTTGGATCATAAGTTGTTCCTCTTGTTTCTGTCTGCACTTCTGCTGCACTAACACTATCAATTGCAATTATGTCATTTTCAAGCATTGATTCTTTTCCTGCTCTAAAATGCATTAACATTGAATCATATTCAGCATCGCTTTCAATAAATAATTTAGCATAATATTTCTTTCCTGCAGCCATTGTGTTAACCGCAACATCATTTTCATTGTAGATTTTGTCAAATTTTATGCTTGGTTCAGATATTTGTTTCTTTAGAGTAATATCAAAAGTATAAGTTTTGTTCGGCCAAAGCATTACTGTTGAAGTGTAATAATCTTCATAAGTTTCTGATTTTGCAAGCACATAAACTGTTTGTCCTGCTTTTATTTCTTTTGTTGTACTTCCCCCTTCAACACTAATTAATCCAGCAAGTCCATGGCTATCACTCATTTTTCCATCAGTAGTAAGTATTTCTGCTGTCCCATCAATTTTTTCGCCAAGTTCATCAAATAAATTTACTTTGATGATTGAGGAACCTACTTCAATTTCTATAGTAAAGTCAGTTTCAGCGTCAATAGAAACTGTTTTAGCTGTTGAAGAACCATAGAACGGAGCTTTGATTGCATAAGCATAAACTGAACCGGTTACTTTTCCTGCTAAAAAAGTTGCTTTTCCGTTTACATCAGTAAGAACATAATTTTTTTCCTGCATTAAATCTACTATCCCGTCAGTGTCTTTGTGTTTGAGCATTATTTTTGCATTTACTACAGGGATTCCATCCTGGTCTTTTACTAGTACATTTACTCTGCCTAAATTGCTTGCAGTTATTTTTTCAAGTTCTAAAGTAAGATTTGCATCGCCGCTTACAGTCATTGTTGCAGTTGATGAGAAATATCCCCCATTAATGTCACCCAGCTTTTTAGCAGTAAATGAATAATCTCCAACATCAGTAAATGAAAATACAGCCACTCCATCAGAATCAGTAGTAGTTGAATCAATTTCTCTGCCTTGAGAATTTGTTACATTAACTATTGCACCAGCTATTTTTCTGTTTGTGCTTTCATCAAGAACATTAAGAGTTATTTTTGCTTTGATTGCTTTTGTTACGGCAAGTACAAGTTCAGTGTCTTTTGTTACATCAACATTTTTTGACACAATTCCATAATTTCCACTTGAATCAGTTACTGTTACAAGGTATGACACAGGTGTAACAGAAATAGTTGTTTCGCTTGCTCCTGAAGTTGTTGAATCATAAGAATTTTCTCCGCTTACTTTAACTCTAAAATTTGTGGAATTAACTGTAAATCCATCTTCTCTTACTTTTACAGTTAATTTAACTGCACTTACTTCTGGTTTTTCCAAAAACAAATCATAAATCAAAGAATTAACATAATATGATTTTGCAATAAATTTTGAATCATTTACACTAGCTTTCAATATACATCCAACTGGCTCCGTAACTTGTATTTCTTCTCCACTTGTTGTTGCACTCAAGGGAGTAGGAGAAACTTTATCAGATCCTTCACATGAGAAATTTACTGTAACAGCATTAGTAAGTGCAGTGCCGGTTGCAGTTCTTACAAATATTTTTTTTGTAACAGGAGATAATTTTACTGGAGGTGCGTTTAATTTTATTCTTTCTTCAACCACATCATTTACTAAAAAGCTTCCTAAAAAAGTTCCTTTACTTAAATTAATATCAAAAACAATTTCGCTTCCCGCTTTTATTTGAGAAAAAGTTACTTCTCCAGCGGTGTCAGTTCTTCCAGATAATTCTTTTACAAAAGAATTATTTTCCATTAATTTTGCAGTAATTAAAGTATCATAAACCGGTTTTCCATCATTTGACACCAGAGTAAATTTTGCATCAAACACTTGGTTTGAACTTAGTAAGAAGAATGCTCCAAAAGCAACTAATAGAAGAAGAACAATTAAAAATAAAATAAAACTTGGAATTACTGTGTCAATTGGATCAACTATTTTATAGATTGGAATGTGAGCATCTATTTTGTCAAGCACAGCATACCATTTCTCTTCAAGAGAATAATAAAAATCTTTTACACCCATTTAAATCATTTATCCGTATTTGATTTTCTATAAGAATAACACTTCAAAAATATTTAAACGTTTGTAAGCCATTTTCAAACAGCTAAAAACTATTTCAATTTATCTGCTAGGAATGCAAGTATTTTCTTTTGCATCAATTGTTGCTTTCAATTCTTGGCTTAATCCTGTATTATTCCAATAATAATCTCCGCCAACTACACATACTTTCTCTTGTTTTACTAAATCTAAAACATCAGATAGAGTTTCTATCTTGTCAGTTACATTAGTTGAATTAACTGAGAGTACTGTTCCGTTACCCATTGTACTTTCAAAGTTAGCTGATTCGTTTGCTCCAGTTAACTTGAATACAATTGAAGCATCCTGTGGAGCAAAGAATGTTCCATAGAATGATGCTGTTCCTGCTCTTTGAGCCATAGTCCATGCTGGGAGTCCGTATCCAGTAAATCCTGTTACAGATCCGCTTGCAAATGTATCATAAGTGTTAGAGTAAGAACTCATTGATCTTCCTTCAAAGTCGACACAGCCCTGCCCGATTCCTGTCCAAGAAATGAAGCTTCCACCTGTATTTTCAGGTTGTCCATTTACTTCTGCTGAGTAGAATGCGTAAGCATCAGTGCTTGTGTTTCGTGTAACATTCATTATAATTGGTATTGCAATACTTGGAGTTAGAACGAATTGTACAACATCGTCTCCAGAAATGCTTAATACATTTCCTCTTGTTGGAACAGTGTTAAGTAAATCAAATGCAGCAACACCTTTGATTGTTGATACTTGTACAGTTGTTGCAGCGTTGTTTGAAGCATTTGGTCTTGCGTATACTTTTGTTCCGCCATTATTTGTAACTAAGAATAAATCTTCAGTCAATTGTTCATATCCTGCACCGTATCCTTGTCTTCCATTGTCAGAATCAAGTCCTACAACTCCATTGAACGCAACATTGTATATTGCAAAATTAGGTTCAGGCGGACCTTGTGGTGACAAGTTTACAACAATACTTTCAATATTGTTATTGTCCCATCTCCAGTTCTCGTTCTTGAATGTAATTGTAATAGTTGCATCGTACTTTCCAGCATCCCATGCAGCAGGACTATTTGGCCACTTAACAGTAAATTTATCGCTTAGTAGTAAGTCTCTGAATCCTCCAGTGTTGTATTCAACAGGAGCAGAAGTAACTCTATTTAGGAATTCATCAAAGTCTGCTTTGAAATCATTACTGAATCCATCTCTTAGTAAGTTAGCTTTGAATGAAATGTACTTGAGAACTTTGTCCCCGCCAGCAGTACTCAATTGGTTGTTTGCTGCTAGAACTTTTTCGAAGTAATCTTTTGAAGTTGCGTACTTCAAGCACTGTGAAGCCCCAGTAGAGCCGATTATTACAGTTGTTCTAATAGTATCATTTCCAGTACTTCTGTTTCCGCATCCACTGCATAAAGCAGGAGTCATTATTAAGTCAACATTAAATGAGCCTTCACCAGTAATTGATTTATTCAAAGTACAACTAAATTCAGTACTGCTCTTAAAAGTATTAGTCTGGTCTGGGCAAACTCCAGAGATTTCATTTCCATCACTCTTCTTTACAGCGTATTTCATTGTTGCACTCATTTCAAGATTGTTGTTTGTCTGAACTGCAGCAGTGATTGTTGCGCCATCGCTTAGAGATTTAACAGTAACACTAGTAATTCCAACATCCAAATCATTTGAAGCCAAGTCTTGTGTCTTTGTTCCTGCAATTTCTGCACTTGTTGGACAAGCATTTAGTGAAGTTGAATTAAAGAATTCCTTCATGTCCATCATTCTCTTTAATAGCATTATTGAGAATTGTGTAGAATCACAGTAATTGTAATTGTCAGGGTTAGAGTCAGAGTCACATTCATTGATTCCAATATCATTCCAGTTCCAAGCAAGTTTCATTTTTGGAACTCCTTCTGCTCCAGTATATCCATTCTTTCCGTCAATGTCACAATTAGAAATTGCTTTTGCTGTGCATGGGTAAGTTGTTGGACCGCAGTCAACGTATTCGTAAGAATCAAATAATAAGTGGAATGATTTAGAGTAAGCTCTAATGTCTGTTGTAGTTAAATCATCAGCAGTCATTGTAGCAGTCTTTTCTCTTACTAGTCCCGGCCCACCAATGTAATTTAGAATAGTTC
Source organism: archaeon (assembly GCA_036170245.1). Classification (GTDB taxonomy): domain Archaea; phylum Iainarchaeota; class Iainarchaeia; order Iainarchaeales; family JAAZKV01; genus JAAZKV01. Next base: position 14,602 of record JAVHOV010000029.1, read on the forward strand.
CAAATATTCCGCTTCTCTTTATCTTCAAATTATCTCCTCTGTTCTGTGCACTTGTTTTAACAGAGTCATAATTATAATCAGTATCATAAATTGCTTCTTGTCCGTCAACCTTCAATACTCCAACAAATGGCTGGTTTGGACTTTGGTTGACTTTCTTTCCTGTATTAGTAAATTCAAGTTCCATTTCTTCTTCAAGTCCGATAGTTGCATTCAATGCCTGTGGATTGTACAAAACAGTTCCTGCATAAGATGAATCAAGTGAAGCAATTGAACTTACTGAACTAGTGCTACTGCTTGTAGTTGAAGAAACTCCAGAGCAGCTAGAATAATTATAAATTTTTTGATTCGCATCAAATGTGTTAACAGTAATTCCATCAGAATTCTTAAAATCAAATCCAGTTATAATAACTTTTGGAACATTGAAAGTATCAGAGAAATCAATTGTAGTATCTTTGGCCTGCATTAATGAAACAAGAGCTGCAATAGCTGCTCCGCCAAGGGCACTTCCGCCAAACATTCCAACAACTGCGCTAGTTGCAGTGCTGAATAAACCCTGACCCATTACATCTTGTATACTTGTATTAGTGCTAGTTCCATTTGTTGTAGCAGTTGTAGATGTAGCTGCAGTGCTTGTAGTTAAAAGGAAGTTACCAGTTACACTTGAAGGACATGAATTATCAGCAGGTATCTTTAGAACAGTTCCTGCAGCAATCGCAGTTCCAGTTAAACCATTTAATTCTCTAATATCAGCAGGAGAAACTCCGCACTTTATTGCAACAGTGTAAAGGTCTTCACCAGCTTTAACAGTGTAAGTTGTAGCACTACTCTGAGCAGCAGTGTTTGAAGCAGAAACTAAACTAGCATTGTTATAACTTTCAAGCATAGCTTGTCCCTCTGCAGAATTGCTTGTGAATCCAAGTACTCTTCCGCTAGAATTCTTAACAGAAAATAAAGTCAAATCATTGCAGATTAATTTAGCTACTCCTTTATCCTTAGTCATAACACAGTAGCCTTTTGCTTTAACAAGTTCATCTTTGCTTTCGAATAATGCTTTTATGCTTTCGCCTGCACTAGAACTGCAGTCAACAGCTCCATTAGGCTTCACTAGTGCAAGATTTGCTCCATCACCAATTATGTTGAAAGTGCAGTAATAGTTAGTGAATTCATCATTTGCAAATTCTGCGACAGTAACATACATTCTTTTTCTATTAACATCATTTGTACCGTTATATTTCTTTCCGTCTGAAGCATAATAACCAACAAATGAACTACTCATCGGATCAACTATTGCAGTATTAGCTGAAGGAGGGGTGATTTGGTCAGTAAGAACTTCAAGTTCAGATGCAGCAGCAGCTTCTTCTTGGTTCTGTTTCTCTTCATCATATGCTTTTAAATCAGAAGCTTCTTTTTGAGCCTCTTTAGTAACTTCATCAGTACAACAATAGTACTTTGAATTCAATCCTTCAACTTTAATATTGAATAATCCAAATTCATTGCAAGGAGCTTCCATTAAATTCTGTGCGAAAGGCTTTGTCAAGCACATTGAAGTTGGACTCTCTTTTGAGAAACAGCAGTATCCTTTTGAAGGATCTGATTCTTCTGAGAAGAAACTGCTGTAAACTCCAGGACATTCAGTAGCACTGTACTTTATTACATCCTCGCCTTTTTTAGTTGCAGAATATTCTTCATTACATATTTCAGTATATCTGTCATTTTCATTTACAGTAATTCCTTTCTCTTTTAGGCAAGTAGTGCATGTGTTTGCAGCTTTTCCTAAATCTCCTTTTAACTTCTTAATATCAGCATCAACTTTTGAAACTACTTTGTCAGTCCCTGCATTGAATTCTTTCATTAAATCAGTTCTGCTTAATGCATCATCCATACTTTCATTAGCTATTTTATCAGCACTTATCTGGAATTCAAACAGCGATTGCTCAGCACCTGCTTGGCCTGCATTAATTTTAGTTAGTATCTCAGCTGCCTTAGTATCAACTTGGGCAGACTTTTCCTGCTGAGTTTTTTGTATGTCTTTTACAACAGTATCTAGTTTCTTTTGAAGAGGAGCAATTTCACCGCTTGCGGCTTCTTTTTGCTTTGCTGCTTCAGCCTTTAATGCATCTAATCTATCAATATAATCTCTGTCACACTGAGTTGGTTCTCCTCTTGAAGCCTGGTCTATTTCAGCTTTTGCTTTAACATCATCAACAGTCTTAATGAAAGAATCATATTCATTCATTTTCTTATCAAGTTTGCCAGAAGCTTGATCTTTTATGCCTTCAACTTTCTTTGCTGAAGCCAATGCCTGATCTGCTAGTTTCTTTTGAATTTCAGATTTAGTATTGCTTGCTTTTTCACCGTTATTCTTTGAATCATCACTCCATAAATTACTAATCCAGTCAGGGAATATTTTTCCACTTCTTACTCCGCCTGAGATTCCACCTATTAATGCAGCAGTTAAAATGCTCTGCCAGTTATCAAATGGAACTATTCCTGTTACGTGTGCAGAAACTGATTTCTCAACACAATCATTCTTTAGGTATCCTCTGTCTACTCCATCAAAGTTATTGAACTGTGAATCATAAACATCATATTCGTATCTTGTCAAACTAAAGCAGCTGTTCACTGGTTCTACTATTACTTTTACATTGTCAAGTAATTCTAAAGAGCTTCCTGGTTGTCTTGCATAAACTAAAATGTTATAAGCTCCAGGCATTTGTCCCACTTGGGCATTTATTGTAACTTCTTTTGTTTCGCCTGCTTTGAGTGCGAATGTTTTGTCGCTTACTGCTGCTTGCATATCTCCTAAGTCTAATTGTATATCGCTAGCAAATTTGCATGAACTTATTATTGAGAATGTTCCGCTTTCTCCTTCCTTAATATCTACAAGTCCAGTTCCAAGTGACATACAGTCTTGTAAGTTTTCGTAATCAATAGTAAATTTAACTTCTGTAGTTATTTTTTGTGGAGCTGAATCAGTATTGTTTTGTGCTTCCATTACAATTGATCCTGTTGCTGTTCCGCTTGAGCCTGCTAGTGGAACAAATCTTAGTGTGATTGGAATCTTTTCCCCTGCAGCCACAGTTGGCTTTAGCACTCTTGAGTATGCTGAACCTATTTCCACTTGTGCAGTTTTGTAAATTGCAGTAAAGTCTCCTGCAATACTTCCTGTTGAGTTAAGAGTTAATCCTAAGTTCTTTAACTGTACTGGCTTTGAATCAACTGTACAATTGTTCTTTAATTCTACTCCAAGTTCTATCATGTTTCCTCTTGTTTGTGCAGCCCAAGTCCCTGGAGTTATTTGTAAGCATGACTGATTATCAACATCTTTTCCTAAACCTACTCTGATTTTTGCATTTACTTCCTGTACCCAGCTCTTTCCTTCTGAAGTTAGAGTTACTTGGAATACTCCATCAAGGTCAGTTGCACTAGGAACATAATCAGAAGATATTACTTTGAAATCAAATTCTTCAAAGTCTTGTGCAGCAATAGTCTTTCCAATGTACTGGTCAAACCATGATTCCATCTTTGATTCGCTTAGTGCGCCTTTTAATTTTCCAGTAAGTTTAATTGACTTAATTTTTAAATCAAGGCCAGTGCTGTTTGTAAGTTTTACAGTTTGTATTTCTTCTTTCTTAGATTGTGGGTTTACAGTGTAATTTAGTTCAGTTGGTTCTATTGTTACTACATCTTCAGCAACACCAAATTCAGTTATGAATGTTTCAAATTCTGATTTTTCAACTTTAAGAGTTAATTTTTCTCCAGGGAATGATGCAGGTATATCAATTGAAGCAACACCCAAAGCATTAGTAGTTGTAGAAAATATTTTTGTTCCGAATCTGTCAAATACTTTTACTAAAGCGTCACTTACTTCCAAGTTACTTACAGCATTTCTTGCTTTGATTGTTAGAATTTGGAATTTTCCTGAAATTATTTTTGGCATTTCGCTAGAGAACTTTGAATCGCTCATATAAGTTAGAGTTAATTTCTTGTCAGAAGAAATATTTACTGAGAAAGTTTTTTCAAATATTAATGAATTTTGTTCTCTTATCTTTATGACTAAAGTTCCTGCTCCTGATTTTTGAGGGATTATATTCAAATCCATTATGTCAATAGAAAGTCCTTTTCCAAATCCGCTTACATCAATCCAGTCTGTCTTGTAAGAATTGTTCAAATCAGATTGTCTTGTTTCATTCTTTGGAGTTTTCAAAACATATCCGTCAAGCATTATGTTTTCTTCAGGATTTTCAAGCATTATTTTTGCATTGTCAAATCCTATTATTGAATTGTTCATTACATTGATTGATACTTGGTAAGGAGTGTTGTTTAGAGTATCAACTGTATCATTAAATTGAGTAGTAAATCCTTCAGGATTTGTAATTGTTGAAGTTAAGCAAAAGTTTCTTTCTTCGCTTACCTTGTCACAAAGTGTTTCTGTTCCAACTGTAATATAATCAGGTTTTGCTAGAGCATAAAGTGCCTGCTTTCCGCTCTTGTTTTCACTTGTACCAAGTTCGCTGTCAAATGGATCTCTCTCGTAAGAGCCATCCATTACTCCCCAAACTCTGTACCCTAAATCTATTCTTTCTTCAGTTTGAGCAACTGATTTAATTTTTACTTTAACTCCGACTATGATTTTTCCTTCAACAAATCCGCCTTCTTGCCATTGTACTTGAGCCCATTTGTTTTCTTCTAAATTCAAATAGTCTTCATCAATAGAATATCCTTTTGGTTTGTTGTAAGTTGCCCCTGTAAGAGTTGTTTTTTGTCCGCCAGCATAAATGTTTTTTATGAATATATGGTCCTGTTCTGTTTTTGTGGTGCTTTCAGGCCCAACTCTTACAAAGAATCCTAGTTCATCATAAGCCTTGGGAGCAGTTATTTCAAACAGCGCATCATATTCTTGGTTTGCTTCAACTTTTTGTGCTCTTTCTCCGTTCTTGTATAATCCTAGTGATTTTACAACAAGTGCTTCTACTGGAGGTCTTGATAACTGAGCTTCAAATACAATTGTTCCGTTTCCAATTATTTGTTTTGGAACTGTAGTGTATGATTCGTATCCTTCTTTCTTTACTACCACATAAACCATTTTGTCTGCTTTAATGTTAAAGTCAATTGTTCCGTCAACGTTTTCTATCATTCTTTTTCCGCTTACTGCTGTGCCATTGTATTCATCAAATATTTGTACTTCAGAGAATTGCAGTGCATCATCATCCATGTCAGTAGCTATTACTCTTACAAGTCCCATTGGAATATCAAGTCTTATAACAAATTCATCAGCAGAAGTTGTTGCATTTAATTCTTTTGCTTCGCTCCACCCTGAGTAAACTGATTTGAATGCAAATACTTTGTAAGTTTCTCCATCTGCAGTCTTTCTTACTGGACTCCAAGACGCTTTTCCATTAAAGTCAGTTATTTTTTGAGCATAGCTTAATTTTTGTAAATCATCAGTAGTTTGTGAGAATATTGCTACTTTTGCAAACTGAACTGCTTTTCCGTCTGAATCAATTACTTTTACTTTTAATTCGTGTCCGCATGTTCCATCATATTTCTTTAAAGATAATACTATCGAATCCCCAATTGCTGCACTTATACTCTTGTCGCAGTATCCGTCTTTTGTTGCAATTATTGTGAATGGCCCTTCTTCAGAAACATCAAAATTTACTTCACCTGTTGAATTAGTATCATAAGCCCAGATTTCTTGTGCTGTTTGGCTTGTAGTTTCTTTTGTAAGTGCTACTCTTACTCCTTCAAGGGATTTGCTTCCTTCTTTTATCAACGCACTTACTGAACCCAAGTATTTCTTTTCAAGTGCAATTGTTACATTCTTTTGTCCGCCTTCTTTTGTAAGTGAAACTAAAGAGGAAGATGCAGCTTTGTATCCTTTTTCAGCAGCTGTTTTGAAAGTATAATCCCCTTCAATTAAATCAAATGTTGCTTGTCCGTTTACTGCTACTTCAGTATCCATTGGGATATAACTGTTTCCAGTGCTGTACGCTTGTACACTTACTGCATCAGTAATATTTGCACCCAAATAAGTTAAGTTAACTACAACTTTGACTTGTGTTTTTGCAACTTTTTCGCTTAAAACAAAATTTCCGCTTGCACCACTTAGTGTAAAAGTATCAGTTGTGTATTTTGGTGAAGAAACGCTTACTGTAAGTGTTCCGCATGAATCAGGCTGTGCAACGTTTGTTGTTCCACCAAATATTGTTTGATCTGTTGGAACTCCGTCAGTTACGCCTGAGGAGCATGCAAAAGTTAAATCAAGTTTTCCTGTTGCAAGTTCACCGCTTTCTGTCTTAAACATTATTGATTTTTGTGAGAAACTAGCTACATTTGAAGGAAGTACTAATTGGATATTATTTGTTGCACCCACTTCAAGATAAAATACATCAGTTGCTGTCTTATCGCCTTTTGTTGCAGTTGCATTTATTTGGCCGTAATTTAATGTTACATTTTCAGTTAAACCGAAAACATCTGTAGTCAAAGTTTTATCAATTCCAGCAATTTTTACAGTTGCTCCTTCTACTGGAGAACCAAAATTATCTACTACTTGAACATTTATTTCTGTTTGTCCTGCACTAATTGCACCAAACATTATGTTTGAAAACACTAAAAGCAAAATGAAAATTAGAATTAAAAACAAAGCAAAACTAGGAACTATTGCATCAATCGGGTCAATTAATTTGTAAATTGGAATATGTGCATCCACCTTATCCCAAAAGTTATACCACTTTTCTTCGCCTGCGTAGTAAATATCTTTTAGTCTTTCACCTAAACCCATACCCAATATCACTTGTTAACGTGCATTAAAGATTAATCTCTACAAAAATTACGTTGACTGTATATAAATACCTTTCCCTTTTGCTTTCAGCGTTTGAATTGATTTAATTCATTTAGCAAACTCATTACAGTTTGGCTTTCTTGAACAGTGAAACCAGTATCTGCAGGCCAAAATTGCACAAGGTAAGGTAAAATTAATTCAATTATTATTGCAATTACTAATGAAATAATTAAAATAGTAGTAACTATTTTCATTGTTTTTAAATAATTTTTTTTGCCCCAAAAATCACTTTCTAAAGCAAAGCCTAGTTTTGTTCCAGCATAAGTGGATATGATTATTGGAAAAATATAAAGAAATATTGCCGCATTTTTTTGTGCACCTAGCTGAAGACCAATTAGTAATGCTGGAATAAATGCAGCATATCCAAAAAATATTGCTCCAAATAAAAAATTTAGTATTGTTAATATACTTAGAGGAATTTGACTTTCAACTCCAAATAATAATGTTGTTGGATAAAAATAGGAATAGGCAAAAGCTGCGAGTAAACCAAATAAAGTGAAAATTGCCATGCTTAGAGATTTTTCATCCATTTTTTCCTCTTCCCCTTTTTTGTTTTTAGGATTTTAAAAAAACTTGGCTTTGGATACAATTGGCTAATTTATCCAATAAACCTATTTTGTTTTTTATTTAATCAAGCTTGCTTCATTCCACACAATTGAATCTGTTTGTACGCATGCAGTTTTATTATTTATTAATTCAAGAACATTGTCAAGAGTCATTTTACTTGCAGCAGCACTTACTTCAGCTGATTCAATTGCAAATCCTTGTTGATTTCTTCCAGGAATAGTTTGAGTAGAATCAAATTGAACAAGTTGAGTAACTGACTTTGCGTTAAGTGTTCCGCCAGTTATTCCTGATGATACTCCAAGTACTCCTCCAACTGGGTAATAATATATTCCTTTAATTATTTGTACTTGTCCTGTTGGCTTTACATTAATTGTATAATATTGTCCACCTAAATTATCATTTCCGATTTCTACTCCGCTAGAGTTATACCATTTGATTATTTCTTTTGGCCTTGCAATTGATGTTTGTGTTGGAATATAACTTAAGTTAGTTTCTGTTCCGTATAATGTTGCAGTTAATTTAACAGGGATTCTATTATAGAATACTCCGCTTGTTGCGCCTGCATCTAATTGTACTATTATTGCTTTTGTTGTATTTACTAACGCATCTTGTGTACTTACTGTAGGGAAATCAAATCCGCCTTTCAATAATACATTTTCACTTGCTTTCAAAGCATTGGCAACTGGTTTCTTTTCTCCAAGAGTTACTTTAACTTGCTTTGTATCATTCTTCAAATCATAATCTAATTCAGCAGAATATAACCCAACTTCTGAACTAGTTGTTCCAATAAATTCTGTAGTAAGTCCTTCAAGGCCTGTTGCTTTAGCCAATAATTCAGTATCAATTTTGCCTTTTCCAAGAGCAGGAATACTTGTTAGTAACAAACTTGGCTTTACTGTTCCGCTTAGGCTTGAATCAAATTTAGCTAAATTGTGTATTGTCTTTAGCTTTGGATTTTGAGTGTAAATTAATTCAATATCAGATTTATTCATATCTTTGTGTGCTTTGTCAATTATTCCTTGCATTAACTTTCCTCTTATAATTGTTCCAAAGAATGCAGCTGGTTCAAGAGTTACATTTGATCCGCAGTAATTTACAGTACAAGATTTGTTATCAATATTGCAATCGCTTTGAGGATTAGTCTTTCCTTCTTCAGTTCTTAATACTTTCAACAATTCAATGTATCCATTCAGTGTCATGTATCTCTTTGTTCCAACTTTAGTCATCTTTAGTGCATCATATTGGGCGTTGTAAGTTGTGTTTTCATCAAATTCAAGTAGTAATGAGTTTTTGTCTTTTATCCCATCTAAAACTGAAATCATATCAGAAATTGCCGCAGCACTGCTAAAATTAGAAATTGAATCAACTTTTTCTTTTGGCAATAAGTCAGATGCTATTGATCCTGTCTTTGTTACAAGTGTTCCTTTTTCGCTCTTGAAAAAGTTTAAATCTTTGTTAGTGCAATTTGTAACTGCTTTAGTTCCGCTTGCTCTGTATAATTCAACTAAGCTAGTAGCTCCATTTACTACACTAAGTTTATTTACTTCAGTCTTTATTTCAGCAAATCTGTGCAATAAGAATGATTGTAGCATTGAATCGTTACAGAAATAATTTGTACAATCAACCATATCAGCTGTATTATAACTTGCAAGTTTTGTCTTAAATATTTTATTGAATCCATATTCGTTAGAATCAATTGAGCATCCACTAGTTGCAATGCTTCCTGTAGCAAGCATTGTGATTGCACTTTCAAGACTTACATAAGGAGTACATAGAGGATTTGCTGCTAAAAAGTCATCAACAGCTTTCTTTATTCTTGAATCAGTAGGAGTAGTTATTCCTGCAGTAGCTAAAGAAGTCTTAAACTTATTTACACAGTCAGTAGGAAGGCTTTCTATTTGCTGTACATTCATACATTCTTTTTCATTTCCTCTGTACTGGTATCCTTGTTTAGTAAATAATACTCGTAAGTTCCAAGTTAGTTCTTGTGTTTCCATTGTTATTGCTCTTGTTACACTTGCTTTGATTGGTATTTCTAGTTTTACACAATTTGAAGTCATTGAACTTCTGTCAATTTGAACCATCAAGTTAGATCCGTAAGTATTAGTTAGTAAACTTCCTGAACTTGTTGTTTCTACACTTACTATTGCTCCGCCAGTTAGTTCAGCAGGGATTTTTGTTAATACTTTAATTGAATCAGTTAATCCGCAGTTTGCTTTTGCATCAGCAGATGGAGTAGTTTTATCTTTGCTTGGATTTTGGAGTTGTGCTTGCTGTTGGAAGTAAGAATAATTATATTGAGTGTTAACTGCCTGAGGATAATATTGACTCATTGTATTTGGCATTGGTCCAATTCTTAATGCACCAGGATCTGCAGTAAAAATGTAAATGTTTTTATTTGATCCAGTGTATTCAGATTCTGGAACTACTCCGCCAACTGGTGTAATACTAGCACCATTGCTTGGAGCACTTGGTGCAGAAGGTGCACTTGGTGGGCTAGGTGCACTTGGTGCAGCTAATCCAGTACTTGGATTTCTTGCAGTCCAATAAGCTATAATATCAAGTGAATCTTTTCTCTGGCAGTCAACTGGCTTTGCAAGTGGATCTCCCCAGTTAAGTGCTGAATCAACACTTTCTCCAAGTCTCCACATGTCAGCAATAGTGATTGGGAATTCCATACATTCTTGCATTCCTGATGCATTGCTATAGTTGATATTCAAGTTTCCATAAACATCAGTTCTAGCATCAGTTTCTGTTGCCCATTGTCTTACGTCGCTTAGACTCTGGAATAATCCTGCAGTTCCCTGCTTATTATTGAATAATCTTCTTTGTGCAATATAATTTGGATTAGGTATTACATCAAAGTCTACTGTTTCAATTGATCCATTTGTTCCTTCAGTTATATTTCTTTGTCGAACATTTGTTCCAGTTATTAGTGAGCATGATCCAATTCCGCATGCCCCATTTGATGAACTGAATTGATTATAACTATTATATCCTGATCCAGAACCTAATTGGTATTGGTTTCCGTAAGTGCTTTCCATTCCAACTTGAAGGTAAGGCAAGTTTTGTATTCCTGCTCCTGTTGCTGATGAACAGTTGATTGAAGCTACAGTGGACCTTGCTAATTGTACTCCTGAATCATAACAGTAGTTGTATGCAGTGTACTTCTGTGGCTTCATTACAAATGAGTTAAGATTAATGTTTGTTACGTTTGTTTTAATACAATCCTTATCAATGTCTCCAAGTCTTCTTACAAGAACACTTACTGAATCAATTTTTTTCTTAGCATCTTTTGTTCCGTCAATTCTTGCATTAACTTTGATTGAGTATTTTCCAAGCATGTACCCTGGCTGTACTATTACACTTGAATCAGAGCCTGCCCCGATTGCAAATGTACTTTCAGGAACTGTTATTCTTGGGTCAACATCAAGACTTACTTCAATATCTGAAGTACAGTTGTTTGTAATAGTAAATGCGCTTTGTGCATAACCTGTAGCACTTGCACCAAGTGTACTCCCCGTGTATCCTGTATTACCAGTTAATCCATTATATCCATTTAATCCGCTTGAACCGTACATTTGAGTCAGATAGTTATTGCTAGTGTTAAATCCTTGGTAATTGCTAAGAGCTGAATTCATTGATGCACCATAATTAGATCCAAGTATTCCTGCATTTCCTTGTGTTCCAGGAACTGTGTCAAGTATTATTCCTCCAGTTGGTTCACTAACTACAACACATTTAGCCAAGTTGTTCATTGTTACATTTATTTTTGTAGTAGCTGTTACTTTTTCATTAGAGTTACTGTCAAGTAAATTCTTTCCTAAAACTGTTAGTGTTAAACTTTGTGTTCCTGATTCTACTGCAAGAGTTGGAGAATATTTCAAAGTTACTTCTGTTTCAGAATCTTTTTCAAGCAAATCTCCTAGTGAAGTGTACTTATCAGTAACATCTGCATTTAATCCAGTTCCAATTATACTTATTGTTCCAAACTTGCTTGCTTCGTTTAATTTTGCTTCAAGTTGTCTTAAATCAACATTTATTCCTTCAGCAGTACAAGTGTTTACAAGAGTTATAGTCTTTGTCATTTCACTGCTTGTTGTAGTAAAATCTATTGTTGAAGGAGTGATTTTCAAGCATTTTCCACTGTCAAGTAGGCCAGGGAAAGTCAATCTTATTTCAGCAGGTATTTCGTTTAAGAATGACTGGTTTGCTCCGCTTACTTCAGTATTAATTACAATAGTTCCAGTTACATCTTTTGGTTCATTTAATCTTGAAGCAGCACTATTTAGTTTTATACTCAAAGCATAATTCTTGTCTTTTCCAGATTCAATTATTGTTCCGTTAATTGCGCCATTGAATGTTACATTCATGTAATTCTTTAAGTCTCCATTAATAGTAGCAGAAACTAATTTCAATGTCTTTGCAGTGTTGTTTTGTATAATTATATCAGTTGAGAGTGCAGTTGTTTCTCCAATCTTGATTGTTTCTTCAATTTTTGGAGGAATTAAAGTAAGAACAGATTTTTCAACCTGCTTTGTAACTACAACATCATCATATCCTTCTTTCTTTGCAGTAATTGTTAGTGTTGTTCCAACTCTTGGTGCAGCCAAAGTAAATTGTGTAATTCCTTCACCGTTTGTAGTAGCAGTTCCAAGAGCAGTTGTCCCTGACTTAATTGAAACTATTACTCCATTTAGAGTAGTATTAGCATCAGTTGCTGTGAAGTACAAAACATTTTCTAAATAAGGAATAATTACACTTGGAGTCATATCCAAAGTAAATTCTTTATTTGGTTTGATATTAACATTGTAAGTTGATTCAAGTTCTGTCTGTGTTGCAGAATTAACTGTTACTTTAATTGAACTTGCTCCAGAATTAGTTGACCTAAATAAGATTTGTAGTTTCAAAGGTGAATCAATTCCAATTGCCCCAACACTTATTGTGTTTAAGTCAACTTGAGTCGCACCATTTACTGTTATTGAATTAATATCAAGGCTCATTCCTTCTACTGATACAGAAGCGCCAGGAATTACTCTTCCGCTATAATTAACTAAATCAATTGTAAGTAAATAATCAACATCTTTCTTTGCTTCAATAGTCCCTGTGACATATTTTTTCTTTCCTGCGTCTGTTCCGCTTAATGCTTGAACCATTACAGTTTTGCAGAAATTATCAGAGCACAAATTTGTTGCTCCGCTTGAAAGCATTCGAACATTTGCAGGAGCATATAATTCATTTCCAGTCAAAGTTCCAGTTGGGTATCTTAATACGCTTGAACCTTTTGCCCAGCCTCTGTAGTAAATATTCAATGGAGCGTTTGGATTTGTTTCAGTCACATTAACGCTGGCTTCAACTTCGTAAGTTCCTTCAGTTGGGTTCTTCCATGTTGAGTTAATCCACTTTGCTTTTCCTGTAGTAATTAAATTCTTGGAATCAACATCGTACCCAGTAGGAGGAGTAAAAGTTGTTCCCATTACTAGTCTTCCGCTTGATATAACATCAGCTAAATATAATCCGTCTTCTTCAACCAAATTTGTAACGTTTGCTGTTTCTTTTCCGGTTCGTAAATGCAGTCCTGCTTCAGAGAATATTCCTTTTGGAACTTGAACAATTGCTTTAATTGAATATACTCCTTCACCAAGAGTGCTTGCATTTTCTCCGCTTGTATTTATCGCTTCACCGTTTGAAGTAATACTTAATATTGCAGCTTTAAGTTGAGCAGATGTTTTTTGCATTATTACATCTTTTTCTGTAGCACTTGAAGCATATTCAGCACTAGTGTAGTACTTTGAATAATCGCTTGCTTCAACTACAAAATAAACTTTCTTGTCAGCTCTGATTGTAAATAGAGTTACTCCTTCGCTACTTGTGCTTTGAGTTGATCCTATTTGTTCGCTAGTAAAATAATTAATTGCTTTTACATTTGCTCCAGTAATTGGAGTATTTTCCGGAGTTAGTACTTTAACAGTAATTGTTTTTTCTTCAATATTGAATGGAACTTCAAGTATTTTTTGAGCTCTTGGGCTTACCTGTACGCTTTCAGAATTTACAGAACCAAAATTATCTTTTGAAGCAACAACCATATAAGTTTTTCCAATAATTAAACTGTCAAACTGTGCTTCTCCATTAGTCCCAGTCATTTTTTCTCCGACAACCGGTTGTACTACATCAAGAGTTTTTAGTGTTACTCGAACATTATCAATCGGATTCTTCTTTGCATCAACTACTCTTACTAAAAGAGAATTTGAATTAGTGCTATCTGCTTTTGTCAATAGAATTGTTAAAGTATCCCCAGCCTGTGCAGGAGTTGTTTCTCCAATTAAATATTCAACGTGATCAACTGTAGCTACAAAACTATTTCCTACACTTACATTGAATGTTAATTGCCCAGTAGCGCCGGTTACTTGTGTTTGGAAATCTTCTGAATTAGTTACTGAAGCGAGTTTTACTTCAGCTCCTTTAACTGGAAGGTTTGTTGAAGAATCTTTTACGCTGATTGAAATTGTTGAAGAAGGAGTTTTTGTTAAAATTGCAGTGAATTGAGTTGTTTCACCTTTCTTTACTTCTTTGTTATCAGCTGTTGTTGAGCCATTGTAAGTCTGGTAATTTCCGCTCAGATCCTGAACTAAAACGTAATATGTTTTTGCAACAATATCACTAAATAAAACTACATTTGTTCCGGTAGTTAAAGTTTCAAGTGGAACCGTCCCGTCAATTGGAACTAATTTTACTCTTAAACCTGCAGGAACTGTTTCAGTTGATGAAGCAACACTTATTGTTACTGCCGCAGTACCAGTAGTTGATTCTATTTGTTCTACAGTTACTGCTCCAGTTCCTGAAAATGAAGCTACTGCATTTACTAAAGAATAATTTTCAAGACTTATTACTTCTACTTCAGCACATGATTCGCTTAGCTCTGCATTGAATTGCCCGTTTGAATAATCAGTATCTTTTGTTTCAGAGTCGCTTGCTGTTTTGCATTTGTAAAATACTCTTCCGTATCCAGTGATTAAATCTCCGTTTGCAGTTTTCAAATAAACCGCTCTTGTTACTTTAATATCTTCAACGGATAGTACTAATTCATCTTCAAAATTTGCGTTAACTGTAATGCTTTTTGTGCTTGAAAGATAATTATCTTTTGTTGCCTTAACAGAGTAAGTTCCATTAGGAAGAACAAAACTTATTTTTCCTTCAGAGTTAGTATAATCTTCTTTTATTGTTGCTCCATTTTGCATTACTGCAACAGACGCTGTTTCAAGCGGATTTTGATTATCATCAAGGATTGTAAGTGAAACTGTAGAACCAGTTGTTGAAGAAAATAAAAAGAATAAACCGATTATTAATAATAAAACTATTAAAATTGCAAGAGGAAAACTAGGAATTCCTTTTTCTTCCGCAGTATCAACAATTGAACCAACCGCAGGAACTTTCTCAGAAACAGAATCAACAAAAGTATACCACTTGTCTTCGACTGAGTAATAAGCTTCCTTAAGAGAATCCACTAAACCCATTCAAAATCACGTGAAATAAACTTCTTAACTATAATAATATAATCTTTCAACCTTTATTAATGTTTTTGTAAGCTGATTTTAGTTTTTTTTATAGTAAAAAATATTTTAACTTATACTTGGAGTGCATTTTCCTAGACCCGTATAACAGTAGTGGTTGACTGTACCATATTCTGCCATTATTACGCTAGGAAAACTTATATCACTTATTCTAATTTTATACACATTGCTTTTTTGGCCTGCTGTTACTGATGTTCCTTTTACCAAAAAATTTGGATTAGTGTCAACAAACGCAATATCTGCACTTGTATTGATTATTCTTCCGCAAAATAACTTCTCTCCAGCACCACCTTTGATTTCCGAATAAACTTCAGGAGCTGCCCCAATTGTAACAAGATAATATCCGCATCCAGAAATCGCTTCTTTTATTTGAGCACCTTTTCTGCTCGGATCCAAAAAAGTATTTAACACAAAAAATGTAGGATCCCCTGTTTCAAATGCCCCATCATTAATTGAATTTTGGCACACTTGCTCCGCACCATACCCCCAAAGACCTTTTACTCCAACTGAATCCCCTCCTGAGAAGTAATTTGTTATTCCCGCATGAGAACTAGTAAGATTAACAACCCATTTTGCTTCTTCTGAAGTCGGACAATCCTTATCCCATGCACCTGATGTAGGAGTAGTTGCATCAGTTCTTGGAACACAACTCATGTTATCACAAAAACCCAATCTATATTCTGAATTTTGCTGATGCGAATCCTTTAGCCCTTTTGCTGCATCCATGGATTCTTTTAAAACTTTAAAAAATCTCAAAGGAATATAAACTTTCAAATTTGTTTTTGGGAGTATTGCCATTTTGATTTGTTCTTGAGTAAAAGTGTCTTTTACAATTATCCTTGGAATTAATTCATACTGTTCATCAGTTAATTTGTTTAGTGGAATATTAAAATAAAATGATCCTTTAGGACAGGAACTTTCTGTGCAGTCAACTACTTCTAAAAATCCGCTTCCCTGCGCATTAAGGACAGTTGCAAGAGCAGTGTAAAGCGCTTTTTTAGCTTGCGGACTTTTATCAGTTAATTCAACTCTGTATTTACCATAAGTCCATTCAGCAAAATTAGTAACTGTGTTTTCTGAAACATAATCTAAAACACTTGAAAAGTTTTGACCTGAAGAATTAGTATTAAGTAAAATGTTTTCCTCAAATTTTTTCTGTAGTTGGTCAAAAGTAATTGTATCAGAATCAGTTCTGATTTCAAACAACCCCATTCCGGGTTCGTCACGCATTTCTGTATCAGTGTAAGTCAAATAATCCTCCATTTTTTCTCTGAAAGAATAATTGAAACTCTGTAATGCATCCGCTCTTGCAATGTTTGCTGCATCTGCCAATTGGTAATTATTGAGCATCCCGTAAATCTGTGTGCTTGTTTTTTCTTCACTCATTACAAGTGTTCCAACTAACACAGAAACCGTCATTATGAGCACTACTGCAACAATTGCAGAGAACATGTTAAACCCCTTTTCTGAAGAAGGCAAAAGAACTATTTTCATAGTCAAAACTAAGTTATTTGTAATTAATAAATCTGCTCTTTGTTTTTAAAAAAAATAAAATGATTAAATTATTTTTACTTTGTTTGAGTTGCAGGAGCAGTAGTTTTAGCAGGAGTAGTTGCTGGAGTTTTAGTTGAAACAGTATTTGTGTCAGCTACAGGAGCAGTTGCAGCCTCTGTTGGAGCAGGATTAGGAGCATTTGCCCCGTTAATTTCAG
This sequence comes from archaeon, assembly GCA_036170245.1. Taxonomy (GTDB): domain Archaea; phylum Iainarchaeota; class Iainarchaeia; order Iainarchaeales; family JAAZKV01; genus JAAZKV01. The sequence continues at coordinate 31,295 of JAVHOV010000029.1, forward strand.
GTTTTGAAGCGTCAGGAGATTCGTTTGCAGCTATTCCCCAAAATGTAATCATTTGTAAGAATTTAGTTGCGCCTTCAGTATTTATTTTCTTATCTCCAAATGCAAGAATTACTTCTTTTGTAGTTAACTTGTCAGTGATTTTATGATTAGAGTGAACTTGCAGTAATTTCTTTGTGTATTCTTTTAGCATTCCTTCATGAGTTTGCTCTTCAGCTTCAATTTGTGAGAAAATTCCATCTTTTGATTTTGAATTCCAAAAATATAGTAATACTGAAATTACTTCACTTTCCTGTGCCCCTTTAATCAAAAATTTACTATTAGAGTTTGTGTAATCAAATATTAATTGTCTGATGTTTGTATCACTAATTATTTCTAATTGGTGTTGTGCTTCTGCATCTTCAAAAGGATAATTTTTCTGTGCAAGCAAAATATTTGCAACATTAACTGAAGTATTAATCATCCAGTAGCTCAATTTTCTTTCTTCAGGCAATTTTTCGTTTGAAGAAAGAGTTTTGTTTTCAATTAATTTCTTAGTTGAAATTATTTCTCCTTTCTT
>JAVHOV010000030.1:0-8693 GCA_036170245.1 archaeon
GAATACAATTACATGCGCGAGTAAAAGTTATTGTATTCTTCAAGAGTGCGCAATTGCTTAAATTTACTAAAGGGATGTGTGCATGTCCTACTACAACATCTTTTGCACCATGGCCGTTAATGAAAATAAAGTTAGGTTTGTTGTTTATTCTGGATTCGAAGTCTTGTTTTGTTGCTTTTTCTCCGTCTGATTTTTCGACGTGCCAATTTTTTTGAGTGGCAAAGTCAATGACTTCCTCTGACCAAAGGAAAAGGTAGTTGGTGCCGATGTCATAATCTGGTCTTATGATAAGCATTTTTTTCATTTAATCATCTGGGATAATTTTGGCATTTGTCTTAAGAAATTAAGTTCCATCTCAATAGCTGCTTTTCCTACAGCTGAATTTTTTTCAACTTCTGCAATTAGTTGGTTTCTTGTAAAGTCTCCGTAGTTTCCGATAGAAAAATTTATTTCTGGAGGGATAGTCATTAATCTTTCAACAACCAATTTTTGAACATACTCATTATTCATATTAATCACCTAAAAGTCCAAGATTATCCATTAATTCAAGTATCATATACCCTTTTTTAGATTTGCCTTTGACTTCAATATTTGCGACAGACCAAGTTATTGTCTCATTATCCAAAATTGCTACAATTTCATTCCTTAACTCTAAAGGAACTCTTGAAAATGACTTCAAAAATTTGGTATGAAGCAACTCAAGTTTGTCTGCATTCATATAAAACTACTACTTGTTTAGAATATTTAAACTTATTTAGTGATAAGGTTTTAATTTTTGGGTTATTACTGAAACTTTTTTTTGATTTAAATTCAGTGATAACTTGTTGTTTGTTAGGGAAATATATGGGGGGTAGTAATTGGTTATTGTTTGGATTAATTTTTATAAAGTTGGGCGTTATGCTTTAGGAATATTTAATGAGGAAAAATTATTTAGTTAAAACATAGTTTTGTGAATGGAAATTCTTTGATTGTTTGTTGTTTTAGTTTGTAGTTGTTTGCGTGTTTGAAGTGTCCTAAATATGAACTGAAGGAAGAGCGAAAAGTTTTTTCTTCTATTGAATTTTTTTCAAAGAAAAAAATCTTGTTTTCTGTAAGTTCTTTGCTTGTTAGGGTTAGTTTTTTTTTGAAATTTGATAGTACTCTTTTTCTGACAAAAATGCTCCATGGTTTTGTGATGTAGCCTAAAAAATCGATGCCGTTGGTTAGGGGCAAGAGTTTTACTTCATTTTTTAAGTTTAGTTGTAAGTGTGTTTCTAGGAATTCTTTTGTTTTCCAAAACCAATTTAATAATTGTTCTTTGGATTTTGAGAGTAAAATGAAGTCATCCACGTACCGAACGTAATGTTTACAAGTTAGTTCTTTTTTTATGAATTGGTCGAGTTCGTTTAGGTAAACGTTTGCGAAGAATTGGCTTGTGTGGTTGCCTATGGGTAGTCCTTTTCCTTTTTCGACGTTGATTAGGGATTTGTGTTGTGGGACTAGTTCACTAATTTTTTTTGAAGATTTTTGAACAAAATTAATAGTGGGGTCGTGGAAGATAACTTTTTTTGTAATCCAAAGTAAATCTTGCTTGAATTCATCACTCCAATTGGAGTGATTAGAAATTCTTGTTTCTATTAATGAAAACAAAACAATCTTATCGATGCTCATAAAAAAATTTCTTATGTCTAATTGTAAATAGTAAGCTCTTTTTCTGCCACAATTGCTTCCAGTAACTTTTCGCATATTTCTTTGCAAGTGTCTAATTGCTTTGTGGGTTCCTTTTTGTTTTCTGCAAGCAAAACTATCCTCAGAAAAAACTGGTTCGTAAATACTTTCCAAAGCACCAACAATTATGTGATGAACTATCCTGTCTTTAAAATCTGCTGCAAAAATTTCTCTAGGCTTGGGGTTTAAGACGGTGAAACATACAGAACGCCCCGGCTCGTAAGTTTTGTTATTTAATGCAGAGTAAAGTTCGCGCAAATTAGCTTCAAGGTTTTCTTCAAATTTTAAAGCATTTATTGTACCGCGCTTGCTTTTTCTGCAATTAGTGTAGCTGTTGAAAACGTTTTCAAAGCTAAACAGAGCCGAGGGTGTTTCTTTTTCTGACCGAACACAACGAGCGTAGTTGTTATTAGTCTTAGTATTGTTGTTAATGTTACCATTGTTCGGATTGTAATTGTACGCATTGGTAGGGGACCACAAAACACTCGTTATGTGCGAACCATTCATAGCTAAAACCTTACAGTACTAGCAGTTTTTTTCACCACTTGGGTTGTTCGCATCAAAAAGAAACTTGCTTTCACTCTCTTTCCTAGGAAAGAAATTCTGAGCCGTTCTGTTACTACAAAAGCAATTCGCTTTTGCCTCACTAACTTTGTTAATGAGTATAAAATTTTTTGAATCATTTCTAACCACTTTAATGCAGAAATTATTTTTGGCTGTTAAGCCATGCTTGTGATTGTTTTGCTAAATCAACTACTAATCCAGAAGAGTATTCGTATGAAGAAAATTTTTTGAAAACGCCGACTTCTTTGCACAAACGAACTACGAGTTTTAATTCTTCTACTTGAGCAACTAATTCTTGCAATGATTCTTTTTTTTCGTGTAAAGAATTTGTTCGCATTATTTGGCAAGCGATTTGTCTACTCTTATTTCTTAAGTCTGTTCCGAGAACATACTTATCATATCTTGAAAAGCTTTTTACTAAATTTTCAAAGTAAACACACAAATCAAAAGCTTTTTTGTAAATTGGTAGGTAATCGTATTGAGCCATAAAAAACATGCCTTGATATAAAAAAATTTACGTGCCCTAACGGGCACTTAACTCACTTATTTCATAAACTCTTACTAACGAATAATCAAATCATCAATTTTCTGACCGAACACAACGAGCGTAGTAGTTATTAGTCTTAGTATTGCTGACAATGTAACCATGGTACGGATAGTAATAGTACGCATTGGTAGGGGACCACAAAACACTCGAACTTGTCCAAACCCAATTTCCAAAACAATTAGTAAACTGACTAACACAAGCATAACCTACACCTACACCATCATATTGTGAACCATAATCAAAAATAGAATAAGCCTCTGCAACAGTAGCTAAACGCCAATTACTAAAACCCCCACCACTAAAAGTATTACAATAATTCATAGCACTATTCCAATTCATTGTAGTAACAGGACTACTATCTTGCCACATTAAACCATTCCAAGTATCTCTAACCACCTTATTATTATCACTTAAAGTACTTGCAACAAAACGACTAGCTAAAAACAAATTCCTACTAGGATCAACATTAGCATCCTGATTAAGAGGAACATTTACATCATTACAAGTAGTTGCAATAACCCAAGTAGTGCCAGTCCACTTAGTACACTTTTGCTGACCAGAATGCAACCCTAAATAACCAGTAACTCCAAACAAACTAACCTCACTAGAAATATTTTGCGCCAACAAATTAGGCTCAACACTAGTTGCTTGTGTAATACAAGAATTCGCAAGCATAGCTTGAGTCACTTGATAATTTACACAATCAAAACCAATCTTCACAGGATACTTTTCAGTCTTACTCAAACCATCCTTAGTAACATAACTAACAACCAAACTAGAGGTAACATTAGAACCTAAAGAACAAACATCATTAGACTCAACAACAAAACCCCTAGAACTTCCTTGCGCTAAATCTTCTGAAAAATAAACATTACTATCCCCCACACTAACATTACTGACTGTAATAAAATCCCCAGTATTATTTAGAAGCTTAACAAAAAAATTGCCATCATTACTAACTGCAGTCTCAGTAACACTAATTGAATTAGTCCACAAACCAAGTTTCCCACTAGAACTAGAAACCTCTTTACTATTATCAACTTGAGTCAAAACCAAACCCACTACAATCAAAGACAAAACAATAACAACACTAACAATAATCAAATACTCAACAGTGCCCTGCGCCTTAGAAGAAGAATTCAACTTAAACATGTAAAATAATACACAAAACACCTATATAAAACCTAACCTTCACAAGGCAAAAAAAAAAAACGGTTTTCTAGACGAAAATAACTATTTAGAAAGCAAATATTTCCAAATCGGAACTATATTAATTACAAATTCCTTTTCTTTAATTTCTTTTTCCTCATTAAGAGTCAAAATCACCCTTATTTTATTAAAAACTAAAAAACAGAGTAAAGCGAGTGAGCTAACTTAAATAAGAAAAGTTATTGACGAACAAATAAAAGAAACAGATAGACAAAAACTTAAAACAATTGCAGTTTATAAATAAAAAAATATCTTAATGAGTGTTAGGAAAATCGTATTTTCTGGTTTATTTGTTTCAATGAATGTAAGACTAGTTGTTTCATAAAAACTTCGAAATGTTTGTCGTTTCTTCCTTTTGATAATTTTGTGAGCTCCATATATTGGTCAATGAATCCTGCAGGGGATATTATTAATGGAAATCCTTTGAGTATTAGGGTGTGTGCAAATATTGCTCTTGATGTACGACTGTTTCCGTCAACAAATGGATGGATGTGTTGAAATTCTGCATGCAAGTAAGAAGCAAGTTCTACTGCTTCATGTGGCTTCACTTTTTTGTTAATATTTTCTTTATAGTAATTGAATAATTCTTCTAACTTTCTAGGTATTTCATGCCAATCAGCCGTTTTGTAATCAGGGTTTCCTCGAATTTTTACTTGTTGCGTTCTAAATTCTCCAGCACCTACTTGCATTGTACCCATGGCAAGTTGGTGAAAGGCCAATACTTTTTCTTGGTTAAGCTCTTTTTGGTCTGCTAGCAATTTATTCAAAGCGGTTTTGTAATTCATTGTTTCTTGCATATCTTTAAACGACTTATTTTTTGGAGGAATGTTTTCTATTATTAACTTTTCAGTTTCCGGCAAAGTTAGAGTATTGCCTTCCAAAGATAAACTCCTATAAACAAAGCTGACTTCCTCATTAGGGTTAATCGGTTTCTTTAATTGTTTAAACTTTGAAAACTCGGTTTCAATTTTTGAGTCAATTTCATTTTCATTAACATCCTCAAATACTTTTTTGCATTTAATTTCAACTTTTCCTTTAAACAACTCCACAGTTTTTTCCAAAAAGTCAGAACAAACAATCCTTGCCGAAAAAGGTTTTTTTGATTCAATTAAAAGAAAACCGTGCTTTGACAAAAAGCTTGAAATCCTTGAAATTGTTTTACTATTCAAAGACAATTCATTTAACGATTTACCCTTCAACCCATATTCAATAAACTCAATAGTTTTATCAAGAAAAAGTTCGTTGTAATCAATTTTGTTTCTCACACAATAATCAATAACTCTAATAAACTGCTTAGCCCTCTCCTGAGTTCTTAAAAAATATTGCTTCTTTCTAGCCTCAATTAGACCCTCAACTTCAAGTTGCTTTAAATGATATAAAAAATTAGGATATTCAGTAGTAATTTTTTCGAGTTTCTTAACCAATTGGGCAGTAGTCAACCCCTCATTCAAGAAAACTGAATAAAGTAAATCATACTTAGAAACCATACATATTTTAGATACAAACCTATTAAAAACCTTGCTATTTAGCACTCATATTTAGTAATAACCTAAATATCAACACTATATAGCATAAAAATGAATGGAGGGGCAACAAAAACTCTAAACAAAACCGAGAACTACTAAACGACACTAAACAACTACTCGAGATTCGCAAAGTTATTGACGAACAAATAAAAGAAACAGACAACACAAAAACTTTAAACTACTTAAACATTTACTAAAAAATTAAAACCAGGCACAATTCACAACAATTTTTTATTAAACAACTTTTTCAAAAACAATCACAAAACAAGTTTATTTGCCCACCCCTATTATTCTTTAGTATTATATAAAGGTTTTGTTCATTTTTTCCGGAAAAAGTGTACTTAAAGTTTATAAGTAACTCAAACTGCAAGTGAATTTAGTGAGTTAAAATGATTTCAAAGATTTTTGCTGAAGTTTTAAAAGAAGTAAAGAGACTTGGAGGAGAATTACCATTTGAGGAAGAAATTGCTTTGCATGAATATGAAACCCATATTGCGTCGCCAGAGGAGGTTTTTGAGTGGAAGAAAAAGAATCCGTTAAAATTGGTTTGATTGCAGACAAAGTTTTATTCGCTTGCAACGAAAATCTCAAAACATATAGCAAATTACGACTCAAAGGCAAAGGCACTAGAGATTATTACTATTTAATCAATATCCCAAAATTATACATCGGCCAAAAGTATTCCACTAATGAGAAATATTCTGTTACTTTTGGATTCAATAAAAAAGATAATCACCAAATAATAGTTATTGACATGGATGATGTAAAGAAAATAACGCAATTTAATGGAAAGAATTAGTATGGTGAGTATACCATAATAGTATGGTCATTATACCATAAAGAAATTTTATTCAATTAGTTTTTTTATTGTTTCATAAAAATTTTGTCCAAAATTTGTTTTTTGCAATATTTCTTCAATTTGTTTTTGATTTATGCCTATCTCGAATAAATCCTTTATGTCTTGTTTATCTTTTTCTATTTTGAATTCTTTTCTTTTCAACCATTGTTTGTTTGTGAAACTTTTAAATTTAACTTTGTCATATTCTCGGTCAAGAAGGGCTTTTGTCTTTAAGATTACAAGTAGTTCTTTTGTTGGGGCTAATATTTCTATTCCGTTGAGTTTAGTTTTTTGGTTAAATTCATAACAAAGTTGCCATGGCACTGAAATGTTTTTATTGCTATGAAGAGCATTAGGTTCATTAATTAACATTATGTCAAAAATAATGCTTTCTAACGTTATTCCCTTGTATTCATGTTTTTGTGTTTCTAATTCAAAAGTAACATTTCCTTTACTATCTTCTTCTAAAACAAATTTCTTCTCCAAAAAGAATGGTTTGATTAATTCAATATCTTTCTTATCTTTTAGCAAAACATCCACGTCTACAGATTTTTGTTTTTTTGTGAATGCATAAACTGCCCAACCTCCAAGAATTATTGGTTCGTAGGGCAGAATCTTATTAACGTACTCTTGGAATTCTTCTAAGTATTTTTTTGATTGATCTGGTACTTCCATTTATTTCACCTTGTTTAATATTTTGTCAGCTAGAAATGCTTTGTTATCACAATAAAGGTCTACTATTGTGCGAGTAACATTTGTGTATTTGACTTCATTTTTTTGCGATATTTCTTTTTTTGTTAGAATTGGATTATCTTCAAATATTACTAGTTCAGTGGTTTTACCGGGAGAAAAAAATGCTTTTTTTATGCTTTCAAAACTTTTGTTTGTTACATAAACGCAAACACGGTTTGATTCATAATAATTCGTATATTGCGCTAAAGCAGTTTCTAGGCAAAATGTTATTTCTTTTGGAAGACGTGAAGTAAGTTCTTTTTTAGTTAAAGAAGTGGTTATTTTTAATTTTATGTCTTTGTTTAAGGGTTTTAGAAATGCGATTAATTCAAGCAGTCCTTTTTCATCAACAAGAGCATATTTTTTTCCTTGTTTTTTTACAAACTCTTTATCTAGCAGTATATTGATTGTGTCGTTTACTATGCTCATGCCTGTTTTGAGTTCTTTTTTTAGCCCATACTGGGTGAATTGTTTTTGTTCTATTATTGATTCTAGTATTTGGAAACGTTTTTTTGAGACTAAATTTATCACAATAACCACCTATCCACATTAATGGATATATCCATAATTATGGATATATCTGTTTTTAAACCAATGCTCAAACTTAAACTAGCCTTGTTTTAACCTCAAATTTGCATCTTGTTGAGCAACCACCCTAATAGCTTCTCTTTGTGCTTCTTCAACTGAAACATTCTTTTGCGAGATTAATTTAAATGCTTCCGCGAACACTTTTTGACTTATATCTCTGTCATGTTCTATTAGGTCTTTTTCTTGTTTTAATTTTAATGCACCTTGAATTGTTAAAGGATTATAACAATTTTGACAGGTTTGGTTTGTTGCGGAATTCATTTCAAAGCAAGTTGGACATTTTATTAAGTCTTGTTTGTGTTCATCAGGTTTTTGTATACCATACAGACTTTTGTAAGCATTTTCTACTTGAGACCCGCTTAAATGAATATATGTCCTTGTTTGCTTCGAGCCTATTACCCAACCAAATATTGTACACAATTGAGCTTCGTTTAATCCCTTTGATGCAAGGAAGGTAGCTCTTGAGTGTCTAAACAAGTGTGCGTGAATGTTTTTGTTTATTTTTGATTTTTTCATCAATTTTCTAATTAATTGCGCTATGCACCCATAAGTTATTTGCTTATTTTTGTTTCTCACCCCTTCATGAATAAAAACATAATCATCTGAAGAAGTAGAGTTTCTTATTTTTAAATAGTTTTGCAAATCTCGAACACTTTCTATTTTGTGGGAAATCGTAAGAGATACTCAAGCAAAAGGAAAATATGATACAATAAAGAAAATTGATTCCATTTTTAGTTTAAATCTTTTTGTACAAGAGGAGATTGAAATTCCACAAGAAATAACCGATTTGCACAATGAACGAGAAGTAGCAAGGAAAAATAAATCCATGCAATATATAGAATTTAATTCTATTAAATAGTTTCTAAAATAAGGGTTCTGTAGAAATCCTATTAGGTTTGTATCCAAAGCTTAATTTTTATGATTCGCCCGATGTGTTCAATGTTGTATGCTAATGCTTTGATGGTTACTGTTTTTTGTTGAT
>JAVHOV010000031.1:0-31398 GCA_036170245.1 archaeon
AATTCATCTGCGGGTCTTGTTAGACCACGCAGTATTCTTGGCATCAATATAAAAATAGTTAAAAAAGAATTAGAGTTTTGGACAAAACCTTGCCCAAAACCTTTTTTCAAAAAATTATTTTAGTACTCTTCATTCTTTACTTGGTAGAACCAATAATCATGCTTACAAGCAGGACAAGCTTTTGGAGGTTCAGTTCCAGTGTGTTCATACCCACATTCTCTGCAAATCCACTTAACTGACTTATCTCTTTTCCAAAGAGTTCCAGTTCTTATTCTGTCAAGGAACTTTTGGTATCTCTCTGCATGGTGTCTCTCTGCAACTGCAATTGCCCTAAGTTTTCCAACAATTTCTACTAAACCTTCAGCTTGAGCAGTTTTTGCGAAATCAGGGTACATTGAATTAGTTTCATGTAATTCTCCTGCAATTGCCGCTTCAAGATTAATTTTTGTATCAGCGAAAGTTGTATTAGCCTCTGTTTCAACCAAAACCAAATCACTAGGACGCATACCTTCCTTAGTTTTCAATTCATTCATCATCAAAAGAAGTTGCTTTGCATGTTCCTTCTCTTGATTTGCTGTAAGTTCAAAAATATCACTCAATTGAGGATAATTATCCTTCAGAGCTTGTTTAGAATAATAAGTATATCTGTTTCTTGCTTGACTCTCCCCAATGAAAGCCTTTCCTAAATTCTTCAAAGTTTCACTCAAAATTCCACCACCAAAAAAGTAATTAACTAAGAATCAAAGAGATTAAATAAGTAAGTGTTAGGATTGTGATTTATTAGGTTTTTAATAAAAAAAATATTTTATTAATTACCTTCCATAAATTTCTACTCTCGCAGATCTATTCATCCCTTCTCCAGTTTGACAACAATTTAATGTGTCCCCTGCAGAGTAATTTCCAAATGAAGAAGACATCCCTATTCCACCACTTACATCATCACTACCAGGAGCACCACCACTACTTAACGTAGCCGGATTTACATACAATCCTTCCCCATTTTCATTCCAACCAAACCCCCATCTAACATCAGCATCGATTCCATAATCAATATTATTTACAAAATTAAATCCATAAAATCTAATATCAGATTGAGTAGAGAAAACATTGCTCCAGCCATTATTAGTTATAAATTCTTGAGCATCTTCCAAAAAAACTAGATTAGATGTACTAAAGAAATTTGGAAGATAAGTACTATCCATACTATTGAAACTATTAACTACCCAATATTTATTTCCTGAATCAATATCCGGCCACCTTGCCATAATATCAGTAATTGGTAACTCGTTAAATGAACGAAACTTCGCATCCCCATCATTCAGATTAGTTTCACTTTCATTTAAAGTATTGTTAGTAGTCCAATAATCTGAATCATAATTAAAAGTAGTACCCTGAGTAGCCTTCATCATTAAAGTCCAACCACCACCATTACTAGTCATATCACAATAAACATTAAAAGGAGAATTTCCTCCAGCACCATCAAGATCAATCAAATAAACTCCATCACCTGAAGAGTTTCCTGTTTGAAGAATATTTAAACAAGAAGAAAATGAAGCAACTGCACTTTTGGTCGCAGTACAAGTAGGAGAATTTGCTCCCCCAGTGTCACTTTTACAAACCCAACTAACACTAGACCCAGCACTTGGAAAAGACGGAGCAGTACCTATAATGCTCCCGCTTGAACAAAAAGTACTTCCACTAGGCCAAGCAGACTCAGTAGCCAAAAAAGATTTAGCACGAGAAGAACTACAAGAAGCATTTACTACTGTTCCACCAGTAGAACCCCCAGTATTTCCAATTAATCCTTTCAAATCACTCATTTGATTATTATAATCAGCACTAGTATTTTGATCTTTAGTATCAACAATAACTCCACTAAGAGCAATAATGACAATTGCAACAACTAAAATCGCAACTCCAATCATCAACAAATATTCAAGAGCACCTTGCGCAGAGGAATTTGAAAAATATTTTTTCCTAGACAAAACTCAATCACCAAAAATCATTTTTTCTTTTTCTTTCTTAACTTTGAGTAGTGTCGATCATAGAAATTCAATCCATCCCACTTCTCAAGAGCTTCTCTTAATTCAGAGTGAGTTTTTGCATACTCTTCAGCAGTGTACCCACTCATTTCTGCGTCAACAGCTTGACGCATTGCCATTGCACCCGCAACAGTTCCTTTAGGGTGACCATGAATTCCTCCACCAGCTTGGATTATTACATCTCTACCCATCCCATGAATTATTGGAGCAACTTTACTTGGGTGTAGTCCGCCTGAACAAACCGCAATCATTGGCTTTAAGTTATGCCATTCTTCTTTCAATCTATGAGTTGCTAGATTCTGTGAAACAACTTTATGTTCAATTTCTTCTCCAACAGCCATTACTTCTTCTTTACCTTCATACATTTTTCCAACCATTCCGCCAATGTGAAGCTGATCAATTCCAATAAGTCTACAAAGTTTTGCAATTACAAGCATGCTAATTCCATGATAAGGATTTCTAGTAAATGCAGCATGCATTGCTCTATGACCATGGTAAACAACATTCAAGTCAGCATCCCTTAACTCTTGAACTGCACTCCACCCAGCAGTCAATACATCAACCATTACAAATTCTCCGCCTTGTGAAACAATATACTTTGCTCTTCGCATCATTTCGCCATAAGGTGCAGTGACATTTGCCAAATATGCTTTTCTTTCCCCAGTTTCTCTCTCAGCTTTAGCTCGAGCTCTTAAAGTAACATCAATTCTTTTATAAAAATTATTAAAACTCATTGAAGTTAAGTTCTCATCATCCTTAACATAATCACAGCCCCCAATCCAAGCCTGGTAAGCTACATCAGCATGACCTACTTCACCTAAACCCAGTTTTGGTTTAACAATTGTTCCAACAAAAGGTCTATCACTAACTTTCATTAATTTTCTGATTCCTTCAATTCCATAATAAGGACCCCTATAGTGCTTGATGAATGATTCAGGGAAATCAATATCCACTAATTTTAGGTTCTTTACATCATTCATTCCAAAAATATTTCCTGCAACTGAACTTAATATTTGAGGAATATTATGTTCTTCAAAAAGCTGTTTAGAATAAGCAATTCTTACAATTCCTTTCTTTTTATCAACAAAAAATACTTTCGGAGACAAATCATTAAACATTTTCTGGTTAAGTGTTCCAATATCAGTCCAAGTACCAATTGAAGACTCAGAAGCAACTCTCTGCGCTGCACTCTCAAGAGTAATTCCCTTAGCAGGTTCTAAATAATACTCACAAACCAAATCCTCTTTAGTAGGTCTATAATTCAAATCCAAATACCCTTCATACTCTTTTACCCTATTTGATACAACTTTTCCAGCCATTTTTAGAACACCACACACTTAATTTTATGATTTGAAAATGATTTTTGTAGAATAAAAACCTTTTCAAGGAGAGAAAAATTTTGTAATTTTAATTCAAAACAATCATTCTTTACTTTACCAAACAATTATATTCAACTTTATTAGTAATTCATTCAAAAATCGGAGGGCGATGATTAATGAACAAACTAATCATAGGAATACTACTATTTGCAATCGCATTCAGTTTAATGTTCGGATGCACACAAACTACACCAACAAATAACACAAACACAAGTAACACTGGTGCAAACACAACACCAACAAACAACAACACAAACAACACAGTAGCAACTGGAACAAACGACGTACCAATGCCACCAGCACTACCCGAATAAAAAAAAGGAGACGATTAAAATGATGAAAAAAATAATACTAGGACTAATAATTCTAATGATAAGCACAATGGTTTTTGCAACAAATTCTGATGTTACATCAGGACAAGTTACAATAACTTTGCAGAAAGGATGGAATTTAATGCCTGCTTTTTCAGGGCCAGCTTCAAATTCAATGAAATATTTATACACTTATTCAGCTAATTTAGGCCAATATTGTGGTGGATTAATAGTGGATGGAAGTTTATCATATTCAGACGATTGTAAGGTCGGAAGAGAAACAAATATGTTTAATCTTGCTACAAATTATCAATATTTCTTCCCGGCAGTTTGGATTTATTCTATTGATTCTTCACCATATGTTGCTCATTTCGGTTCAGAATCAGTAGCAAATATGAATCAATCTGTTTTAGACAAAATGCCCCTTACAAAAGGATGGAATTTTGTAGTATTACACCCTTGGATGGTTGGAAATAGTCTAAAAACAATTTTTGATAATTGTAATGTTACTGCATTAAATAGATGGGACGCAGTTAATCAAAAATGGTTTGCTGATTCAAGCACTACTGCAGCTTCAATGGTTCAAACAACTACACCATTAACTGAAGAAAAAATTGGCGAAGCATATGTAGTAAAAGTTTTGAATGATTGCCAACTAAATAAAAGTTCAACTGAGTCTCCACCATCATCACCAAACTAAAAAACAATTTTTTGATTGGTGACAAAAAAGTCATCAATCAATTTCTTTTTTTAAAAATTAAAAAAATAGAAGCAATAATTCAATAGGTAAAACCAAATTAATTGGTTCCCTTTGAATTACTACTCAATTTTACTTCATTTATTTCTTCAAAGCTAGTCGAATATCTTCATCAGTTACAGTTTTTCTTCCAGCGTGTTTTGCGTATAGTGAAGCTTCCTGACTTACTTTCATTCCGACTTCTTCCAAATGAACTGCAAGTTCTTTTGCTGCACTTTCACTAACTCTAATACCTGCTGCTTTTCTGATAATTCTATCAACTGCTGCTATTGGCAATTCCGTCATTTTATCTCACTCAACAAAGTAAAACATTAATGCTTATAAAGATTCCATTTGGTTCCAAAGCCAAAAAAACAAAAGGGTTTTGAAAACCAAGGGTAATTTGAGGGTATAAAATATGCCTAAACTTGCGCCGGCAAATCACTCTAAATGCTTTTTTAAAGTCTGTTTTGCATAAAACAATGCATGGAACAAAATAATGCAATGATTGTGTTTGAAGGCAAGAACATAAGAAAAACATGGCATAATGATGAATGGTGGTTTTCTGTTGTTGATATAACAGGAGCACTTTCTGGAACTGATAATCCAAATAGATACTGGTCGGACTTAAAAATTAAACTTAATCAAGAAGGAAGTCAGTTATACGATTTTATCGTACAACTGAAATTAGAATCAAGTGATGGAAAAAAATATGAAACTGATTGCACTAACACAGAAGGGGCATTTAGATTAGTTCAATCAATCCCTTCGCCAAAAGCAGAACCATTTAAATTGTGGCTAGCAAAAACGGGTTACGAAAGAATTCAAGAAATCGAAAACCCTGAAATTGCACATGACAGAGCCAAAAATTATTATGAAATGAAAGGATATCCAAAGGAATGGATTGATAAAAGAATTAGAGGAATTGCAGTCAGGCAAGAACTTACTGATGAATGGAAACAAAGGCAAGTTAATCAAGAAAAAGAGTTTGCAATTTTAACAAACGAAATAACTAAAGCAACTTTTGGAAAAACTGTCGGAGAATATAAAGAATTTAAGGGACTTGAAAAAAAGAACCAGAACCTGCGAGACCATATGAATGATTGGGAAATAATACTTACAATGGTTGGAGAAAAAGCAACTACTGATATTACTAAAGCAAAAGATTCACAAGGATTAAACCAATGCAAGGATAGCGCAAATATTGGCGGAACTATTGCACATAACACAAAAAAAGAACTTGAGGAAAAAATTGGAAAACAAATTACTACAAAAGAAAACTTTCTTAATTTGACTAATAAAAATAAACCAAAAATTGAACAAAAACAAGAAAATAAAAACTAACTTACTCTAAATTATACTTATGCCATTTGTTACACATAAATTAATCAAACCTGATACTATTGAATCAAGGTTATACCAAGAAGTTTTAGTATCAAGAATTATTGATAAAGGCAATACTTTAGTTGTTGCTCCAACGGCTCTTGGAAAAACCATTGTTGCAGTAATGCTTGCAGCTTATGTTTTGGAACACAATCCAAACAAAAAAATTCTTTTCCTTGCACCAACAAAACCATTAGTTACGCAGCACGAAAATAGTTTTAAGAAATTCTTTAACATTAGTGAAGAAGAAATTGTTTCAATCACAGGAAGTATTCCTATTAAAGAAAGAACAGAGATTTACAAAAACAAAAAAATAATTCAAGCAACTCCGCAAACTATTGAAAATGATTTGCTCTCAGGAAAATTAAATCTTAAAGAATTTGGACTAGTTATTTTTGATGAGGCTCATAGAGCAGTAGGAGATTATGCTTATGTATTTGTCAATCTGCAACTGCAAAAACAAAATCCAAATTGCTTAGTACTTGCACTAACTGCTTCGCCAGGAAGCGAAGAAGAACACATACAAGATGTTTGCAAGAATTTGTCAATAAAAAATATTGAAATAAAAGATTCAAATGACGATGATGTAAAACCCTATGTAAATGAAATAGATGTAGATTGGGTAAAAGTAGATTTGCCAAAAGATTTTCTTACAATCAAATCACACTTGGAAGAATTTCAAAAAAAGCAATTAATTGCACTAAAAGCTCTTGGTTTTGCACAAACTGAAAACAAAAGATTTTACAACAAATTCAAACTTCTTGAAATGCAGGCAAATATCAGAAAAAGATTAATTACATACGGCACAAGCGAACCAAGTTTATTTTACGCTTCAAGCAAATGCGCTTCAATGCTAAAAATTTCTCATGCAGAAGAACTAATTGAAACCCAAGGAATTGGAGCACTGAAAAGTTATTTTGATAAATTGGTTGAAGAAGCAAATCACGGCAAAAGCAAAGCTGCAAGACAAATCATTGCTGACGAAGATATTAAACTTGCAATTTTATTGACAAACAAACTATTTGAAGAAAAAGTACAGCATCCAAAATATGCTGAACTCAAAAGAATAATTTTAGAACAATTGAATGCAGAACCAAAAAGCAAAATAATTGTATTCAACCATTACAGGGATTCAATTACTGAAGTAGTTGAATTTTTGACAAACAAAGAAGGAACAGAAATCATTAAACCAAGAAAATTTATCGGACAAGCTACTAAGGGAAAAGAAAAAGGAATGAGTCAGAAAATACAACAAGAAGTTTTGGATGAATTAAGAAATGATGTGCATAACGTTTTGGTCGCAAGCAGTGTCGCTGAGGAAGGACTTGATATTCCTGCTGTGGAACTTGTAATATTCTTTGAACCCGTTCCAAGCGAGATTAGAACAATTCAAAGAAGAGGAAGAACAGGAAGACACTCTAAAGGAAAAATGATTGTACTCATGGCAAAAAATACTAGAGATGAGGCATTCTATTGGACTGCAAAAAGCAAAGAGAAAAAAATGAAGGACACTTTAAAGAGCATGAAAAAATATAATAATTTTTTAGCAGAACCTACCTCCCCCGCACAAACTTTGCTTGGATCATTTAACAGTGAGAAAAAAGAAGATGACAAAATAATTATTTTTGCTGATTCTCGAGAACAAGCATCAAATATCCAAAAAGAATTATTTTCACACTCTGATGTAAAACTAATTACTAAAGCACTTGATATTGGAGATTATGTTTTGAGTAAAGATGTTTGCGTTGAGCGAAAAACTGTTGAAGATTTTGTAAACTCAATGATTGACGGAAGATTATTTACTCAAATGAATAATTTGAGACAAAATTATTCAAAACCCTTAGTAATACTTGAAGGAAACACTACCGAACTCTTCACAATAAGAAACATTCACAAAAACTCAATCTTAGGAGCACTTACTTCAATTGCACTTGATTATCAAGTACCTTTGCTTAACTCAAAAAATTCCACAGAAACTGCAGATATGCTTTATGTGATTGCAAAACGAGAACAAAAAATATTCAGCAAAGAAGTTCGAATCAGAGTTGGAAGAAAAGGACTGACATTAAGTGAACAGCAAAGATTCATTGTAGAAGGATTCCCTTCAGTTGGACCGCTTTTAGCAAAATCACTTTTAGAAAAATTTGGTTCAATAAAAAACATAGTTGATGCAAGCGAAAAAGAATTACAAGAACTTGAGAACTTAGGAAAAAAGAAAGCAAGGTTGATTCAAAAAGTTTTGAGAGAAAAGTATGATGAAAATAAATCCACATTAAATGAACTTGAAAATGACAAAGAAATGGATGACATTGAAATACAAAACGCATTTGATGAAAATAATGATTCAAATAACGATGATGAGATTGTTATTGATGAAGAACCTATTAAAGAAGAGACTAAAAAAGGTGATCTTGATGAATAATGTAAATACAAACTTTTTTATTAAGAATCACTCAAGTAAAAGTAGTGATTCAATGGATTTTGATGTAGTACTAGAAAAAGATTTAGAAGGCTGGTTCATAGCGTCAGTACCTGCATTACCAGGGTGTCACACGCAAGGAAAAACAAAAAAAGAAGCCCTTGATAATATAAAAGAAGCAATAGAACTTTTTCTAGAAGTAAAAGCCGAAAAGAAAAATAAGACAGAAGTTTCTTTTGTAGGCATACAAAAAGTTTCCGTTTATGCATAATCACATAAAAACAAGAGACTTACTTCACATAATAAAAAAATTAGGTTTTGTAGAAATAAGGCAAAAAGGCTCGCACCTATTTCTTGAACATCCTGATGGAAGAACCACTGTTATTCCAATGCATGATGAAATAGGTTCAGGACTATTAGTCAAAATAATAAAAGAAGATTTAAAAATTTCGAAGGAAGAATTTGAGAAACTAGTCTAAAAGAAAAAAACACCCCCCTAACAACATTTAAAAACCTCTCTCTAATTGAATACTTTATTCTGGTGAATTTATATGGTTCAATGGCACATGAGAGACGATAAGAAACCAAGTGGTGGAAGAAGAAATACTATTAGAGCAAGATCAAAGAGATTAGCTTGGAAAGGCGGTAAAGCTGCTTTAACTAAAACTGATACTTCAGTAAAAGAAGACTTAAGAGAAACTAGTAATGGCTTAGGTAAAACTAAGAAAACTAGAGCTTTAGAACTAAAACACGCAAACATTTCTCAAAAAGGCAAAGTAATCAAAGCAGAAATAATTGCAGTTAAAACTAATAACGCTAACAGATTGTTCGCAAGATCAAACGTATCAACAAAAGGCGCAATAATCAGAGTAAAAGTTGATGGAACAGAAAAATTGGCTAAGGTTACAAACAGACCAGGTCAAGAAGGAAGCGTTAACGCTAAATTCGTAGAATGAAAAACTTGGTTTTTCATAACCCAAAATGCTAAGCATTTTGGTCGAATAAATCTTTTTAGTTTTGGCATTTTTAATCAAAATGCCAACAACATTATTAAACCTCACCCTTGCGAGAGCTATTTCTTACAAGACCAAAACCAAATACAATGCCTCAAATAGCTAGTTTGGACAATCCTAATTAACCCTTTAAAAGGAAAACCCACTAGCAGAAAGTTTATAAAGATGCTTAACAGGCATTTATATAATTAGTGCTGGTTTCTCTTAAATTTTTTATTTAAAAAAATATTTAGCAACTAGCAAGTAAAAATTGGTGAGCAAAAGAATTCTTTTAATGAATTAAAATTGTTCACAAATAAAAGTGGAATCTATAGGGTGATGAATTTGGTAACAAAATGTCCTGAATGCGGAAGCGAAAAGATTAGAGTAGACCACGGAAAAGGAGAAGCTGTCTGCATGAACTGCGGATTAATTGTATCAGAAGATGAAATGATTGATACAGGAAAAGACTGGAGATCATTTGATGACGCTGAAGATGCTTCAAGAGGCGGAAGCCCAATGAAGTATGTTAAACTAAACAAAGGTTTAGTAACAATGATTGATAGAAGAGGAACTGACTTGAGAGGAAACAAACTTTCTAGCAAAGGAAGAGCACAGATGTACCGTTTAATTAAATGGCACAAAAGAGCTAGTGTTTCAAGTTCAATGCAAAGAAATTTATCAATTGCACTAACTGAAATGAGAAGAGTAGCATCCTACTTGAATATCCCTGACACTTTAGTAGAAGCAGCAGCTTTACTATACAGAAAGACTGTTAAGAAAGGATTAATCAGAGGAAGATTAATCGAAGCAGTTGTTGCAGCAGTACTTTACACAGTATGCAGAACATACCATGTGCCAAGAACTCTAAACGAAATGGCAGAAGCAAGCGGATTGACTAAGAAAGAAATTGGAAGAACTTACCGTTTCTTAGTAAGAGAACTGAATTTAGGTGTTCCACTAACTAACCCAATCCACTACATTCCAAGATTTGCTTCAGAATTAAACTTGAGCGGAGAAGTTCAAGAAGAAGGAAGAAGAATCTTAGAAGAAGCAATCAAGAAAGGATTAATCTCAGGAAGAGGACCAACTGGAGTAGCAGCAGCAGCTGTTTACATAGCTGGACTTTTGAAGGGAGAAAGAAGAACACAAAAAGAAGTTGCAAACGTTGCCGGAGTTACAGAAGTAACTATCCGAAACAGATACAGAGAATTGAAGAAGAGACTATCAATCAATGTAGCAGCTTAATTAGACAAATAATTAATAGATGTAGGGGAAATTCCCTTACATCACTTCTATTTTTAAAAAAATAAGATATATTAAATTTAATTTGTTGAAAGAACAAATTATTTCTCAGTACCATTGCCACTTGCATAAATTTCATTAATTTCACTCTGACTTAAGGCTTTATCATAAATTCTAAAATCATCAAAACTTGCATCCTGATTTTGAGATCCCCCGACGTAACCCAAATACATAGTTCTACCACTAACATCCAAAACAGCAGAACTTGTAATATTAGAATCCCCAACAACACCATTAGCATAAACTTTCCAAGTACTACCATCTTTAACAAAAACTAAATGATACCAAGTTCCCCCACTATCAAGACCCAAATAATTCCCAAATTCTCCACCAGTAGTACCAAATTTAATCTGATAATTATCACAATTCCAATAACTGTAAATAGCATAATTATCAAAACTAAATAAAGCAGAATGATTAGACCCATTACTGGGTCTCCACCACATAGCAATACTCCAACTATTAGTACCCCCAAAAGTATCAATTATAGCAGTAGCATCAATATGATTGCCCACACTAATATTTAATGCATTATTGATTTTACCACTTACTGAAAGAGTATTACTGTTAGCACTTAAAACAGCATTTTTATTATTCCCGCTAGAATCTAAAACAATAGTGTTACTAGCGTTATCATTCGATTTATAATGTGCGATAAGCCCTGTAGGCATTGCAGTTAGCACTCTAAATTCCCCACTTGTACCTTTATTATTTGAAGAATCAACACAATTTACATCCCATGTATGAGATCCCAAACTAATACCAGAATACACAATAGTATAAACAACTAACGGACTCATCGAATAGTCAATATTCTTATCAGGATGAGCAACTTCATCAAGCACTAAATAACAATAACTTACATCAGAATCAGATATTGAAAAATTAAAATCAACAGATGACTCAGAAATCGACCCATCAGCACCAGGCGATGATAAAGTAATCGAAGGAGAAATAACATCAGAAGCAACATCAGAAGCAACCTCTTCAACTGCAACTTTTGCCGGGGTCACAACATTAGTGCAATCAAGCGAAATATTTCCAAAATCAGCAGTTTTAGTCAAACTACTAGCACTAAAATACTCAACCTTAACAGAATAATTCCTCCTCTCACCATCACAAGCAACAACACCATGCAACTTAAAACTTTTTTCTTCCCCAGCAACTAATTGGACAGAAAAATTATGATCCACTCCATCAACAACAATCTTACTCAAAGTCAAATTCTCAACATTAATATTCTTCAAAACCAACAAACCATTAGCATCCATGCCCATAACAGAAGAACCCAAACTCAAACCATTAACACCAATTTTATTCGCAATTTCAGAAGAAGCAATACTAACTTGAGAACTATTACCAACCTGAGTAATCAACAACCCAACAACAATCAAAGCAATAACAACAACAACAGAAATAATAACCAAGTATTCCACAGTACCCTGACCACGATTAAACATAGACAAGAATAACAAAGTTCAACTATAAAAACCTAACTTTCACAAAGGCTTTGGGACAAAACTCCTTTTTATGTGGGTTGCAGTATTGTTGCGATGTAGTTGTGTAGGGTCATTCTGGTTTCCATTGCTGTGATAATTCTGCATTTCTTTTTTTGGCGTATTACGCCAAAACGTCGTTTATCTGCGGAGTGGTTGTATTCGCTGGTTTCTCTTTTATAAAAATGTTTAAGGTAATCCAGTGTGTTGGTTGTGAATTTTTGGATTGATTGTTTCCATTTTTTGCATCCTTGAATTGTTGCATTCTTTTTTGGAAGAAAATACACTGTTGTGTTTTTGTTAAATCCTGCAATTGTTTTTTGATTTGAATAATATTTGTCGAGTGTTAATGAGTTGAGTGTGAATCCTCTTTTTTCTAACCAACATTTTGCTTGTTCAAACAATTTCATTTCGGATTGGAATCCTGTCGCAAAACTCACGTAGAGTTTTGTTTTTAAATCAATAATGGTTGATGTGATAATGTATTCTTTTCGTTCAACTTCTTCCCAATGTTCTTTATTTTCTTCTTTGTCTGTTCGATAATGTTTTGTGATTGTGAGAGAATATCCTGTTCCATCTGATGATGCATCAATTTCTCGTGGGGTACCACAACTTAAGACGTACAAATTGTGCAAAATCATCCCTACAAGTTGATCTTCATATGCGCGTTCGATTGTTTTGTAACTAAATGTTTCATTACCCGTTAGCGCAAACATTAATGAAAAAGATTCCATGTCTCGATTTGTTAAATCGAGGATTTGCTGAATCAAATGCAATTTTGTCAATAAAATTCTGTCTTTCATTGGTCTGCCAATGAGTTGTTTGATTTCAATTAAAGCTGCGGCTTTGTCCACATCGACATTAATTTTTTCAAACAAATCTCGTTTGAGATTTCTCAACCGTTTATCGTACTCTTTATCAAAACCAGGTTTTTGAACAGCAAATTCTTTCTTATACACTTTTTTTATGTACTCAAGTTCATCAAGAGTTTTCTGCAAATGCTTGTTCCTTAATTGCATAAAATAATAACAACTAACCCATTTATAATAATATGTATTAATACATATTGATATATGCGTAAAGTAGAAATCAAAAAAGGAAATCTAACACTCCACGACAGCGAAGTAATTTGCTTTCTGGAAAAAACAATAACGCCTTACGGAACCGGCGCAAAAGTTGACGCACTAAAAGAATACCTTGGCTACCCCGCATACCTTATAATATGCAAGAAAAAAAGCAAAAAATAGACCTTTTATATACTTTTGTCCCAGAGTCTTTCACAAAAAAAAAACGGTTTTCTCAAAAGAAAAAGTAATTATTTCAATTTTTTTATTTTCTTTAACCCAAGTTCATCTTTCTTCACTTTTCTTTCAAGCTTTTTTAAATCTTGTTCAGGGTAACAATGATTGATAGAAGAGGAACTGACTTGAGAGGAAACAAACTTTCTAGCAAAGGAAGAGCACAGATGTACCGTTTAATTAAATGGCACAAAAGAGCTAGTGTTTCAAGTTCAATGCAAAGAAATTTATCAATTGCACTAACTGAAATGAGAAGAGTAGCATCCTACTTGAATATCCCTGACACTTTAGTAGAAGCAGCAGCTTTACTATACAGAAAGACTGTTAAGAAAGGATTAATCAGAGGAAGATTAATCGAAGCAGTTGTTGCAGCAGTACTTTACACAGTATGCAGAACATACCATGTGCCAAGAACTCTAAACGAAATGGCAGAAGCAAGCGGATTGACTAAGAAAGAAATTGGAAGAACTTACCGTTTCTTAGTAAGAGAACTGAATTTAGGTGTTCCACTAACTAACCCAATCCACTACATTCCAAGATTTGCTTCAGAATTAAACTTGAGCGGAGAAGTTCAAGAAGAAGGAAGAAGAATCTTAGAAGAAGCAATCAAGAAAGGATTAATCTCAGGAAGAGGACCAACTGGAGTAGCAGCAGCAGCTGTTTACATAGCTGGACTTTTGAAGGGAGAAAGAAGAACACAAAAAGAAGTTGCAAACGTTGCCGGAGTTACAGAAGTAACTATCCGAAACAGATACAGAGAATTGAAGAAGAGACTATCAATCAATGTAGCAGCTTAATTAGACAAATAATTAGCAATGTTAAGGGAAAAATTTCCCTTAGCATTTTTCTATTTTTTTAAAAATAAAATAATTTGATTAAATTAAATAAAAAATTACTCAGCTTCAGTACCATTGTCTGAATTGTAAATCAACAGAACTTCATTTTCAGTCAACGCTTTGTCATAAATACGAACATCATCAAGTGAACCATAAAATGCTTCATTGATAGTATCATTTCCAATATAAGAAGGACTCCATGAAGGAAGACCAGAAGATTGAGACCCACCAGATACCCCATCAACATACCAAGTCCCTGTGCCTCCACTAACAGATAACACAAGATGATGCCAACTATTTGCACTCATCACAGGAGATTGACCGTTATCTCCGACATTATAAAAAGTAGCTTGATAGTCACACGCAGAACCCCACGCATACCCTGTGATGAAAAATAATCCAACATCACTATAATACGTCATCAAGCCCCCATAATACTGCGCTACTTCACTAGGATTGACCCACATTGAAACAGAATAAGTATCAGATAGCGAAATATTACTCGTGTTAATTGCCCTAGTACCATCAAAATATAAAGCAGAGTTTACTTTACCACTTACATTCATATCAATCGTATTTGTTGAAGCTACTCCATTATTGGAAGCAACATTATCCAGAACAACTGTTGAACTCTCATTATCATTCATAAAATAATGGGCAACTAAATTATTCCCCCCAATCAACTTAATAGTAAGACTTTGTATAATAGAGGTATTAGTATCACCACTGTCATCAGTGCAAGATATATTCCAATCATAACTACCAACACTTAAAGTATATTCTAAAGTATTTTCCACTCCTTCACTAATATTTGAAGAAGAATTAGCATCCATTAAATCACTCAAATTCAAACTACAACTACTAACAGGCCCATCAGAATCACTTGGAGTAAAAACAAAAGAAACTCGAGTCTCAGTAGTAGAATAATCATCAGCAGGAGAACTCAACTCAACACTAGGTGCAACATTACTAAAAACTTCTTCAACAGCAACTCCTGCAGGAGTTACAACACTAGCACAATCCAAAGAAACATTTCCAAAATCAGCAACCTTAGTTAAACCACTAGCACTAACATACTCAACCTTAACAGAATAATTCTTTTTCTCTCCATCACAAACTGCAATATCCTGCAACTTAAAACTCTTCTCACCACCACTAACCAACTGCTCACCAAAATTATGATCAACCCCATCAATAATAATTTTACTTAAAGTCAAATTCTCAGAATTTAAATTCTTAATAACCAACAAACCATTACCATCAACACCCGCAACCGAAGAACCCAAACTAATACCACCAACCCCAATTTTAGTTCCAATTTCTGAAGAAGTACCACTAACATCAGAACTATTATCAACTTGAGTAATAACCAACCCAACAACAATTAAAGACAAAACAATAACAACAGAAATAATTACTAAATACTCAACAGTACCCTGACCACGACTAAACATAGATGATAGTAACTAAATTTAACTATAAAAAACTTACTCTTAAAAAAATAAAAAAAAATTAAAGTAAACTTCAAAAGAAGTTTACTCAATTATTTTTTCTTTAATTGCTTGACCAAAATGTCTGCCCGCTTCCCCTAACTTTACCAAAATCTTATCTCCATTCTTAAGTTCAGCAACAGAAATTGATTTTCCACCATTTGTAACAACTCTAATCGTTTCAGCGTTTTGCAAAATCACTGCACCAATTTGTTCACCTACTTTTGCTTCAATTAAAACAAGCGGACGATTCTCAATTTTGTTTCTCCCAACAATTACTTTCTTTGTTTCTCCTTTAGAATTCACACAAAGGGCTTCGTCCCCAGAATTTAATTCAAGCAAGTACTTTGTCTTTCCTTCAGGCAAAAGAACATAAGAATGAATTGAACCCGCATTTACTCTAAATGGACGAGTTGCACAATACTCTACTTCCATTGATTCAGATTGAACCAAGAAAAGCATTTTTGGAGAATTACCTATTAGCATTCCTTCCCCAAGTCCCATTAAGTTACAAGTATCAACACAAGCTCTTTCTCCGGAACCCAATATTTTAATATTTGTAACAATTGCTTCCACTAAATCAATTTTACTTCCTGATTTATTCATTTCTTTTACAGCATCAATTATTTCCTGACGGTTCTTTGGTTTTACTACAACTCCCCTCACTCCTTTCTCAAGCACAGTTAACATTGTCGGAATCTCACTAACACTACACGAAACCAAAATATTATCTGATTTTGATACAAGGTTCTCTAAAGGAATTATTTTCCAATCATTTGTATGAATCAATACAAGAGATTTCTTTGAATCAGCCAAAGCTTTATCTTCATCTGATTTTGATTTAATTTCATGCTCAATCAAATCTTTACCCAAAATAAGATCTCCATCAAGAGCAATAGTTTCAATTCGCCCTAATTTATGAACTGATTCACTCATTTTGTTTGGAACAATTATTTTCTTCACCCCTGATTCAATTGCACTTGTAACTAATTCCTTATCAAAATCCCTTAAATCAATTATCAATTCTTTTTCTTGTACCATAAAATCACGTCCAACAAATGCCGTTTATATTAATGAAAACTCTTTTGAGGAGAAATTGGGATTACAATTTCATCTTTCAAACCAACTTTACTAATTGCATCATTAACAGAATAACCTTTGTTAACAATTAAAGAAACTGCGTGAATCATTTTCTTTGGCTCCTTATGTTGGAAAGCATTTCTTCCTAATGCAACTCCTCCAGCACCTGCATCCATTGCATCCTTAATCATCTGCAAAACTTCCTTATCGGTTCCTTTGCACCCGCCAGCAATTATCACTGGAACTGGGCATCCTTCAACAACTTCTCTAAAAGATTCTTTTGAACCAGTATAATTAGTTTTTACAATATCTGCCCCAAGTTCTGCACCAATTCTTGCAGCAAGTTTTACAACACTGACATCTTTTTCATTCTTTACCTTTTCTCCACGAGGATACATCATCATCAAAAGAGGCATCCCTAATCTTTTACAATCTCTTGCAACTTCACCAGCTTCAACCATCATTCTTCCAGTATCAGTTGCCCCAACATTAATGTGAATAGAAATAGCATCAGCTCCAAGAGCAACAGCTTCCTCAACTGTAGTTACAATTACTTTATTCAATGGATCAGGCGAAAGCATTGTCCCTGCACTTAAGTGAACAATTAACCCAATATCACTTCCACCCCCGCGGAAACCTGCCTGCACCATTCCTTTGTGCATCAAAATTCCATTAGCCCCAGATTCAGCAATCATTGAAACAGTTTCTTTTACATTAATCAATCCTTCAATTGGACCATCACTAATACCATGATCAATCGGAATTATTACCATTTTTCCAGAAGTTCTGTCCATAATTCTTTGCATCCTAATCATTTTCCCTATCATCAAAACCACCCAAGTTTTTTAATTTTCTTTTGGCAAAGCAAAACAAAACCAGAAAGCAGATTTATTATAAAAAAAATTTATAGAAATCGGACCCTGGTTTTTAATTTACCCAGAGTCTATTCAAAATAGAAATACCAAAAGTTAGAATTAACTACACTTATTTGCTGAACAGCATTTTGTATAGTTAAATCACACATTACAATAAACACTGCACTGGACCTTTATAAACTCTAACAAAATTTAAGTGTAACTATTTATACACATTAATTAAACCACACCAACCAGTAAAATTCGCCTTAAACACCCATGTTTATAATCTTTTTTGTTTTACATATAATCATGAAATCAGGAATATCATCATACTTTGATTCAGCTAAAAGAAGTTGCATGCTTTGCCACATTTACAGAAACTTAAAACCAAGCGTGGATCAAAAAGAAATGGCACTTACTTCAACACAAAGAGCATATGATGCATTAAGAGCTGCTTTTGAAACATTAAGAGCAGAAGATGCTGACGTTGATAAACTTGAAAAAGTTCGAGCAGCAAAAGTTTTTTGCCTTGATGCAATTGATGCTTGTAATTCTTGCGACAAACAAAGACCAAGAATCAAAGAAATCTTTGTTGATATAAAGTAAAACTAATTCACCATTGTCCTTTTTTTAATTAACTTAATAAACTCAATCAGGCTAATTCTAGATAGGACTAATTATGTTAATCGCAGGAATTGATGAAGCTGGAAGAGGCCCTTGCTTTGGCCCAATGACTATTGGAATTGCAGTAATGGATAAGGAAAATGAAAAGCAATTAAAAATTTTAGGGGTAAAGGATTCAAAATTACTTTTACCTGCAAAAAGAGAAGCACTAATCAAAGAAGTTGAAAGTCACTCAGTTGAAAGAAGAGTTTTAGTTATAGATCCAATTGAACTCAACGATTTAATGAGCCAATACTCACTAAATGAAATTGAGGCAATTAAAATTGCAAAATTATTAAACGAACTTGAAAGCAAAATTGATTTGGTTTACATTGATTCCCCTGATGCAGTTAAAGGAGCTTTTGAAACTAGAATTAGAAAATATTTGGATAAGAAACACGTAAAATTAAAAATAATTGCAGAAAATAAAGCTGATACAAATTATGTTGTTGTTGGAGCAGCAAGTATCCTTGCAAAAGTTAAGAGAGATAATTTAGTTGAAAAACTTTGCGAGAAATTTGGTGACTTTGGTTCAGGATACCCTAGCGACCCAAAAACACAAAAATACTTAGCAGATTATGTTAAAGAAAACAAAAAATTGCCCCCATTCTCAAGAATATTTTGGAAAACTTGCACTAATGCACTTGGACTGGTTGGACAAAAAAAGTTAGAGAATTATTAATCACTAAAAAAATAAATAAGTTAAAAAAATATTTATTGAACTTGTTCTTCAGCAACTTCTTCTTTATTTTCCATTATTTCATTTACTTCTTCATTCATAACTGATTTAGTTTCCTTTTGAGTAAGTATTACTGGAGTATTTGATTCAGAAGCAACCCCCATGTTTGTTTCAGCTTTCTTCTTTGCTTTTCCAAAATCTTTTCCAAAATATTCAATAAATTTAGCAGTAGTGGTTAGTAAGAAAGTCCTTCCCTTAGCTTCTTTTTTAATAAAACCTTCATCAAGAAGTAACTTTAGGTGATCATAGGCCTTGTTGTTACGGTATTTTACAACAACAGATTGAGAAATGGGTTGCTTGTATGCAATAAAAGCAAGAGTTTTCATTACCCCTCTATTAAACATAGAGTTTTGTGCAAAGTGTTGAACATAATCTTCATAATCTTCTTTTACTCTCATTTGGTAACCAACAGGAAGCTCAACAACTTCAAGAGCACTTTTTCTTGTAGAATAAAAACTGATTAATTCAGTCATCATTGCTTTAGTTTCAAGTCTTGATTGATTTTGTGCAATTGAATTAAGTTCATCAAGAGTAAGCGGTTTTGGACTCATAAATAAAGCAGCTTCCAAAATCTTTTCCTTTTCTAACCTATCCATAAAAAACACTTGCTTGAACTGAACTTAAGAGAGAATTAAAGTATTTAAAGATAGCTTCAGGTGAAAAAAAAGATGAATAACTCAAAAGCAATTTTTAAATTTACTCAATTATTAAAGCAGGTTTTCCAGGAAAAGCATTCTTTGCCTTAGGTTCAGTAGAATCTTCTGCTTTGATTATTTCAATTAAACCAAATTCTTTTTCAAGCTCGGCTCTTGCTTCATTTAGAACTTGCACTTCATCAAACTTCTTTAAATCCATGAACTCAGGCAATCTATTAATTGCGGTCTTTAAGAAAGGCTGAACATCAGCACCGTGCTTCTTCATCTCATTATTACCCATCAATGCTTTCATTGCAGCACCAAAATCAGGTTTATCTTTGCAAGCAACTTTAACAATCTCAAGAGCATCCCACTTCCAGCTAGGAGCAACAAACAATCTAACTTTCTTTATATTATCAATTTTTGCAAGTTCCTTAACTCTAATAATATCAGTTCTTAGTGAAGCAATAATATCTTCAATCTTTTCCAAGTGATCATCAATCTTTGATTCATCAAACTTTGGCCAAGAAGATAATGAAATTAATTTATCTTCGATTCGAGCGTGGTAAAGTTCTTCAGTAATATGAGGACAAATTGGATGGAACAATTTTATTAGTGCAGAAAGATTTTCTTTTGAAATCTCTCCTTCAAGTGCAACTGAATCAAACAACGCTCTTAATTTTATTATTCCTGTATTATATTTGAAATTCTCAACGTCACTAGTAAATTCTTTTACAGTCCGATTCACTTTGCTTTCAAGCAATTTACTTGAAGAACCAATCTTTATTTCGCTTAATACAGAATAAAATCTTACAAGGAATTTGTGTGCTGATTCCATTCCTCTGTCAGACCAAACACTATCAGAATTTGGAGCAGAAAGTGACATTAAATTAAATCTTAGTGAATCCGCAGAGTGATTCTTTATCACATCAAGAGGATTTACAACATTCCCTAAAGATTTAGACATTTTATTCCCATCAGCACCGTGAAGCATTCCTTGATTGAATAATTTTGTAAAAGGTTCATCAAAATTTAAATATCCTAAATCTCTTAGAGCTTTTGTAAAAAATCTCGCATAAATTAAGTGCATACATGCATGTTCTGCTCCGCCAATGTACTGATCCACCGGAAGCCACTTCTCAACTAATTTCTTATCAAATGGCTCTTTGTCATTTTTGTTATCAGTATATCTCAAATAATACCAACTAGAATCAAAGAAAGTATCCATTGTATCCGTTTCCCTCTTTGCAGGTGAATTACATTTAGGGCACTTACAGTTAACAAATTCAGAATTTGTCTTTAGAGGATTTCCATCACCGAATTTTACATCATAAGGCAACTTAATTGGTAAGTCCTTTTCAGACACCGGAACTAATCCGCATTTATCACAATAAATAAATGGAATTGGAGTTCCCCAATATCTTTGTCTTGAAATTAACCAATCTCTTAACTTAAAATTAATTGTCTTCTTTCCTAATTTCTTTGAAGCTAAATATTCAGTAATTTTTTCAATTGCTTCAGTGTTCGCAAGTCCAGTAAATTCTTTGGAATTAATTAGTAATCCATCTTCAGTGTAAGCTTTTTTCATTGTTGAAACATCAAGCAACGTAGAATTATTTTCTGGCTGAATTACAACCTTCATTGCAATATTATATTTTTTAGCAAATTCAAAATCTCTTTGATCATGAGTAGGAACAGCCATTACCATTCCACTACCATAATCAGCAACAACAAAGTTTCCTGCATACACTGGAACCTTCTCATTAGTCATTGGATTAATTGCGTAAGAACCAGTGAATACCCCTTCCTTATCTAATTCCTCAAATTCTTTTTCACTAACTGATTTTACTTTCTTTAAAAATTCTTCAACAGCACTTTTTTGTTCTTTTGTAACAAGAGAAAATAATTTACTATGCTGTGCACTAACAACAACAAAAGTAACTCCAAAAATTGTGTCAGAGCGAGTAGTAAAAATCGGCCAAACACTATCATTTATTTTAAACTCAATTTCAGTACCATAACTTTTTCCAATCCAATTCTTCTGCATTGATTTAATTCTTTCAGGCCAATCTAAACCATCAACCATTTCAAGTAACTCTTCAGCATAATCAGTTGTTTTAATGAACCATTGTTCCAAATGCTTTATTTCAACATCAGTGTCTTCGTGTCTCCAGCACTTACCATTGTGAACCTGTTCGTTTGCAAGAACGGTGTTACATTTGTTGCACCAATTAACTGCAGATTTTTTTCTATAAACTAATCCTTTCTCAAAGAATTTTAAAAAGAAGTACTGGTTCCACTTATAGTATTCAGGAACACATGTTTTTACTAATCTGTCCCAATCATAACTCAATCCTAAAGCTTTTTGTTGAGTAACAAAATTTTCAATAGAGTTTTTTGTGTAATCAGACGGGTGCTGGCCAGCTTTAATTGCAGCGTTTTCTGCAGGCAAGCCTAAAGCATCATACCCCATTGGATAAAGTACAGCGCAACCATTCATTCGCCTGTATCTTGCCTGAATATCCCCAATAGTATAATTCAAAGCGTGCCCCATATGTAAGCCTGCACCAGAAGGGTAAGGAAACATTTCAAGAACGTAAAAGTTATTCTCAGAATTTGATGGAACTACAAAAGCATTAGTCTTATCCCACTCATTTTGCCACTTTTTTTCAATTGCAGAGAAATTTACTTCAGTATCCAAATTATCACTAAATTAATCAGAATAGGAAACGCTTTTTAATGTTGTATTATCTACCAAAAGACATTATTGCGGATGCCTTTTGATAGCATTATTAATCGGAAAAATCCTTGTATAATATTTTTCCAAACATAACTTTAATTAAAAATTAATCCAAATCTCCAAAAAGAAAAACATATATACTAAAAATACTTAATTAAACAGTATGGAAAACCCAATCCCAGGAATACTTTTTGCCCTAGCTTTTATGGTATCATTTGTAATGAGTGGTTACTTCTTTTCATTAACAAAAATTACGCTAGAATCATTTCTCACAATAAATATGATTTCACTAGTTAATTCAATAATGACAATGAATTTCTTGTTCTTTTGCATAAGTGCTTCAATAGGAATTGGAATTTTGATTAGCATTGGTTCTTTTTATGAATTAAAGAAAGCAACTTTAATCAGCGCTCCAGCTTATGTTATTTCAGTAATAATAATTACTTTAGCATTCAATCTAACAACTTTCTTTACTCCTTTAATCTTAGGATTATTTGCAATACCAATTTGTTACTTATCCATCCAAAAGGGAAGAGAAATGAAGGTATTTCCAATTATTAGAGCAGGGAGTTATGCTTCAAGCAAATTTATTATGATTGTTGGAGCAGCATTTTTCTTAGTCATATTAGTAAGTTCACTATCTCAAGCAAATTATTTACAAGATAATTTTATTCCAGAAATGCTTTCAGCAACAGTTGGAGGAGACAGTATAACGCTTAGCGATCAGTTAACTTTGCAACTTGCAAGTGCAATCTCTACTCAGCAAGTTAATACAATAGATTTGATGCTTGACCAAGCTGAAATGAAGAACTTAGTTAATTCGGGTTCAAATGATGCACTTATTTTCAATCAAAAGCTTTTGGCTTACAAAACTGTATACGCAGGAGATGAATTTAAGTCACAAGTTGCTACTCAATTAAAGAGCCAAAAAATTGATTTAGGAACTGAACTACTAAAAAAATTCCCAATTCTTAACACAATGGCGCAATATGCGTTCATCATATACCCAGTTAGCGCATTTATTATGTTTATATTTATAGGAAATCTACTGATAAAAAATATGGCAGCAGTTATTTTTACTGCAATAGTGAAGTTCATCCCCAACATGGAAACCACCGAAAAGAAAGCATAATAATTAAAACAACTAAATACAGGTAGTTAGTATGGAAGGAAGAATTGTTCTTGATGACAAAAGTTTTAAAGCACTTTCAGCCGACTCAAGAATAAGCATCTTAAAGAGTTTAAATGAAAGAAGAAGAACATTAAGCGAACTTAGTCAAAAACTTGATTTAGGAAATTCTACTATTAAAGAGCACTGTGATATTTTGGTCAATGCAGAACTTATTAGACAGCTTGATGAAGGAAGAAAATGGAAGTACTACGAATTGACTCAAAAAGGAAAACAAATAATCTCCCCAAGTTTAATGGAAGAAGTAAAAGTACTAATTGTTCTGTGTTTGGGGGTATTTGCAATAGGCGGAATAATAATGATGCTTTCTTTAGGATTATTCCCACAAGGATTAATTTTCCAAGAAACCTCAAGTATAGATAGTGAATCTAGATTAATGACAGCTTCCCCAATGCTTGCAAAAACTACTATTACTGCTGACCAAACAAATTTAGCAACTGGAACAGCAGAAGAAATGCCAATTAATGAACCTGGGGTTCAAAATGAAATTACTCAGGAATTCTACGCAATGAGTGTATTACTCTCAATGGTAATGGGAGTAGTAATTGGATGGATTTTTTTAAGAAGATAAAAAAACTAATTAGGTTTTTTTAAAAAATCCACAAGATAAACAAAATTAAAATAATTAATAGTTCAATCCCAATTAAAATCATTAATCCCCCGCCGAAGATTTCAATCAAACCGCCTTTGAAAGAAGCAGGAGGCTTTTCATTAACAGCATCATCTAAATTAGCTTCTCTTTCTTTTTTGTCTTCTTCTGAAGAATTTGAAGTGGTAGTTGTAACGGTAGTTGTTTTTTCTACAACCATTGGCTGAGCAGAAACATCTTCAAGCATACGCTTTGAATAATTCTTTTTGCTCTTAGAAGATTTTTTATAAGCAAATTTCTTTGAGTTTTTCTTTATAGGAACTTTCTTTACAGAACCTTTCTGCTTTTTTACAATAACTTCCTTTGAAGTACTATTTTTTTGACCAATTTCATCAGCAATTTTTGCTGCATCCAAAAATGAATCTTTATTTGAAACCATACAAGAATAAAGTTAGACTATATTAAATACTTTACTAAGGTTAAAGAAAATGAAAAAACTCATGAAAAGGAATATAAAACCCTTAGGTCTAATTTACTAAGGGTAGATGTAATGACTGATTATGATGTTGCAATAATTGGAGCTGGACCAGCCGGACTAACTGCCGGACTTTATTGTGCACGTTACGGACTAAAAACTATTATAATTGAAAAAGGAATTATCGGCGGAACTGCATCTTGGGCAGGAAGCGTACAAAATTACCCCGGATTTATGGATATCAGCGGACTTGAGTTAATGATGAAATTTCAAGAACAAGCAGAGAAAGCAGGTGCAAAAATTGAACTTGATACAGTAGAGGAAATAAAAGATAACGGAAACGAAAAAGAAATTGTATTAAGTGGAAAAACACTAAAAGTAAATTCAGTTATTGTTTCAGTCGGAGCAAAAAGCAAATGGCTAAATGTTAAAGGAGAAAAACAGTACCTAAACAAAGGAGTGCATTTTTGTGCAACTTGCGACGGACCAATGTACCAAGGAAAAAAAGTTTGTGTCATAGGTTCTGACAGCAGAGCTGCAGAAGAAGCAATATACCTTGCAGGGGTAACACAAGAAGTATTCTTACTAAGCCCAAAAAAGGAATTAAATGCAGATGCTGCAAAGCAAAATCAATTAAAAGAAAAGGGAGTTAAAATAAAAGTTGGTGTTAATATTACAGAATTTTTTGGAACACAGATGCTTGAAGGAATAAATTATAAGGATGAAACTGGAAAACTCAACACACTGAATGTTAACGGAGCATTTATTTTTGTAGGAACTGAACCAAATATTGAATTTGTCAATGTTAAAAAAGATGAAAATGGAAAAGTTATTGTTAACGAGCTAATGGAAACTGATAAGAAAGGAATATTTGCATGCGGGGATTGCATAAAAAAAGAACTTAACCAAATAGCAACTTGTGTTGGAGAAGGAGCAATAGCTGCACACACTGCCGCAAGATACATTCAAAACAAAGATAGTCAATAAAGCTAAGAAATTAATAATTCCAAATCAAAAAAATTCTAAATTAAATACAACTAATTTCTTTTTGCAGTAAAATCCTTTAGTTTAGAATCATAATCGATCTCAATCCCTCTAAGTACTCTTTCAATTGGAGAAAATAATACTACTTCAACAATTTCCCCAGCATTACTTGCAGCAACTATAACATCCTCACCACTCATCTCATCAGAAGGTTCAAAATCAAACTCCCCGCCAAATGAATTGATTATTCTAATATATTTTTTGTTGAAATCTTTTTTTCGTTTAATTAACTCAAGGACTGCATTTTTGGTAAAAGCAATTTTTGGCATTTTTTCAAACTCGCTTACCCTTTTATTTGCAACATCAGCAAGTTCATCAATCTCTTTAGTACTCATACCATGCACAGTACACCCATCTTCCAAGCTTTCACTTACTGAAACATGACAACCAATACAATGAAGTCCTGATTGGGCCAGAACTGGAACAACTTCAGGATATTTTGAAACAATATCCCCAAGCAAATCAGTTCTTTTTATCAAACTCGTAGTTACCTTTGTAATTTTTGAAGAACTGCCTTTAACTGAAGTATTTTCATTGCTTTTTTTCAAAACTTTCTTTGCTACCAAAATATACCACAACCAATACATGAAAACATGTTCATATGTATTTATATTTATTCCTAAAAGCATTAAAAATCAGCAGAAACGTTCAATTAACTCCTATTTTTGGGCAAAGTTTCTTCTTATTCAAAAAACACCCGCCACATTTAGGGTTTCTCGCAGTGCAAACACTTCTACCACAAGTTATGCTTAGTCAATAGACATGAGTAACATAAATAGTTAAAAATTGTTTGGTTTATAATAAAATATGCAAAATAAAAATATAACTTTAATTGATCTTTGTAAAGAATTAAGACATTTTCACGTAAAAATCAACCCACAATTTCTAAAAGATTTACTTGTTAAGGCTAGTAATGACCCTAATCCACACTCAAACAAAAAACTAATTAAATACTTAGGCATGAAACTAACAAAAAATACTAATACCTGCCTAACAATCTATGGTTGGACAACAGGCAAAAGAACAATCCCTTTAGAAAAATTAATAAAGATAATAAAATTATCTAATCCTGATTGGAAAACTATAGAAACAAATATTATTTCAATAAAATCTGGAAGAAATGGTGGAGGCGAAATAAAACTAAATTTTCCCATCAAAATAGATAAAAAACTTGGCTCAATAGTGGGACACATATTAGGAGATGGTTCAATTGACGCTAAATATCAACAAGTATTTTTCTCGAATTCAAACAAAGAACTATTAAAAGAGTTTAGAGATCACATGAAACTTATTTTTGGTGTTGACCCGAGAATTTGGATGCAAAAAGCACCTGATTTTGGCAACACCCAATGGGACAAACGAATTAATAACATAGATGAACTAATTGAAGGAAGGAGTTGTGGACTTTTTTATCCAAAAGCTTGTGGCCAAATTTTAAATTACATCTTTAAAGATTTTGTTAGAGGCCATAAGAAAAAAATTACTTCGCCAATAAAAACTAGTAGTAAAGAATTCAAAGAAGGACTAATACGTGCATTTTACGATGATGAATGCAGTGTGGGAAGATCATCACGAAGCATTCGTCTATTTCAAGATAATAAAGAAATATTGACTCAATTTAAAATTTTCTTAAAAGACTTTGATATCACAACTGGAGATATAAAAATTTATAGAAAAAATGGGAAAAATAGGCATTACTTTGATATTTTCAGAAAAACAAATTTTATTAATTATAATAACAAAATAGGGTTTACTTCTTCGAAAAAAAACTTTTTACTTAATGAATTATGTCTAATTAAAAATGTGAAAAATAGCAAATAATTAGCAAATAGCAAATATTTTGCCTAAAAGTTTATCTTTCTTCTTCCGACTAATGTAAGTTTTCCCAAATCTAACAAGAATAGGATTAATTCTTTTCCAATATCTTTTAGGAAATAATTGTTTTAGACTAGATTCAATCTTTTCAGAAGATTTACTTTTTGCCCACCCTAATTTATTTGAAATATAGGCTACATGAGTATCAATTCCAATTGTGTCAAAACCCATTTCAGACAAAAACACATTAGCTGTTTTTCTGCCAACCCCAGGCAACTTAATCAAATCTTCAAAGCTTAAGGGAACTTTACCCCCATAGTCATTAACTAAACTCTTTGCGCACTCAATAATATTTGCGGCTTTTGTTTTGTTATAATTTAAACTTTTTAACACAAATAATACTTCCATATATTCAGCATTTGCCAATCTTCTTAATGAAGGATACTTCCTGAACAAATCAGTGGCAATCTTAATTGTCATTTCATCCCTTGATTGTGCAGACATCGCAGTTGCAATAAGAATTTTCCAAGGTTTATCCCATTGTTCAGCAGCAAGCCTCATTTTTGAAGAAAATAGTTTCAACATTTTTAATTGATTAATAGCTTTTGCTCTTTTTTTATTATCCACAAAATCAACCTACAATAACAACTACTAATTTACACAAAAAAATCAATAATCAAATAGTTTCTTCTGAAATCCAGTGTTCTCTTCAAAATTTGAAACCTTTATCCCAATTCTTCTAATATAAGCGTTTGATTCATTCAAAAAAGATTTTAACAATTCTCTTGAAACTTCCTTTAATTCATCAATTGATTCTATATCACTTGGTTTTGTCCTTGATTTTGTGATTGTCTCCATTTTATCAGTAACCACAATCAAAGAAATTGTTCTAAACTTTTTCTTCAAATCCAAAACCTGTTTGTATAACATATCAACTAAAAAATCAACATTTTGAACAACAACATCAAAATCAACTGAGTCTTCTTTAATTGTCATAAGCCTGCTTAACTGCTGTTTTTCTCTATTTGGTTCAATTGCACGAGAATCAATTCCAAAAGCAAAATCATAAAACCTTGCTCCAAGCACTTCCCCAAACCATCCGATTAAATCAACTTTCTTGAATTTTTTAATATCAGCAACCATTACAACCCCATGTTTTTTGAATTCTTCTTCAGATTTTTCTCCAACTCCAATTAAATCAGTTGCTCTTTGTTTTAACAAAAATGAATCAACATCACTAGGCTTAACAACACCCAATCCATCAGGCTTTTTTAGAGAACAAATCATTTTTGAAATTAATTTATTTGGGCCAACACCTATTGAACATGTCAAGCCAAGCTCCAACTTTATTCTTTGCTTCATTTTATTACATAATTCAATTGCCTTATCATACCCACTAGGATTTGTTAAATCAAAATAAGCTTCATCAATAGAAACCTGTTCTACTTTTTCACAAAAATAATCAACTATCTCAAATATTTTGGCAGAAATTTCTTCATAGTAATGTTTGTCAGCATTAATAAAAACCGTTGAAGCATCAGCCAGTTTTTTTGCAAGACTTAGAGGCATTCCGGATTTTATCTTTAGTGCCCTAGCTTCATAATTACAAGTAGCAATTGCCCCAGAATTTTCTCTTATTGAGGGCATTACAATAACAACAGGTCTTCCTCGGATAGCAGGATTTCTTTGTATTTCACATTGGGCATAAAAATAGTCCAAATCAATCAGACCAATTATCTTATCCATAAAAGAATACTCTAAAAGAGGTTCTTTTAATTATTACCAAAAAGTACTTTCATGAGAATGGACCCTATAAAAAAAGAAAAACTAGTAAAAGAACTATACGAAAAATACCCCTACCCATCAAGAATTGATTCAACTGAGGAAAAACTCAAATCATTTGCTCTTTGGACTGCTAGAATAATTAATAAAGATAATTCATTTTGGGACGGAAAAGAAGTACTTGAACTAGGATGCGGAACAGGCGAACTTTCAGTAGGGCTTGCGTTATGCAAAGCAAATGTAACTGCAGTTGACTTTTCCAATTCTTCAATAAAAAAGGCAAGGGCACTTGCAGAAAAAAGATGCAACAAAAATAAACCCACATACTTTTTGAAAAACATTTTAGAGCTAACTGAAAATGAATTCGGTAAAAAATTTGACATTGTTATTGCTCTTGGCTCTCTTCACCACACAATTGATGCAAAAAGAGGTTTTGAAATAGGATGCAAACAATTGAAAGAAAATGGAATAATAATTATTGGATTATACAATAAATATTCAAGAGCACGACACAGAGTAAAAAGAATATTAGTAAGACTAATTGCAGGAAATGATATTGAAAAAAGAATTAAACTTGGAGAATTATTTTATAACAAAAAAACTCCAAAAGAACGAATTGCAGATAAATTTGGCCAAGTACATGAATCATACCACAGCATAAGTGAAATACAAAAATGGTTCAAAGAACAGAATTTAGAATTTATTGGATCAAAACCAGAATACAAGACACCCCGAATTGATGAAATAAAATGGTTAATCCAAAGAAAAAATGCTTTTTTTGTCATGAGCGCAAAAAAGAAAGACAAACAATCACCCTAGAAACTAGTGTGTGTTTTTGCCGAAAGCTTTAAAAAACATATGAATAACATTTCATGGATTAGAGGTGGATGAAAAATGGCTAAAGTAATAGTATACTCAACAAGCACTTGTCCTTACTGCGTAATGGCAAAACAATGGCTTAAGGAAAAGAAGGTAGAGTTTGATGACATTAATGTTGGAATAGATCAGGACAAAGCCCGAGAAATGATTAAAAAAAGTGGGCAAATGGGTGTACCTGTAATTGATATTGATGGGGAAATAATTATAGGCTTTGATAGACCAAAAATGGAATCCTCATTAAAAACGAAAGGATTAACAAAGTAAAAACATTAGTAAAATTAATTGATTTGTAAAAATACAGATCAATTATAACTTTTTTTAAATTTTTATTTAAACTTACTTAAAATTAATCAAATTTTTAATTTACCCTCAAAGAATTTGAAATAAATCATTTCAACCAGAATAATTATTGCAAGTAAAACCCACCACTGTCTTTCAAAATTAACAGTAATTAATTTCATTGCAAACATTGCCATTGAAATTGCTAAAATAAATAACCAAGTAAGAATAGCCCAAAATAATGCTTTCTTCCACCAAATATTATTAAACATCCCCCTACTTCTAGTGTGAGTCAAAGTAGCTGCTTCAGCAGGAACATCTTCACCCAAATCATCTTCACCCTCAATAGGAGCTTCTTCGCTTAACTCAGAATCATCACCGATTTCTTGTTCACCCAAATTTTCTTCCCCTTGCGCATCTAACTCTTCACTAGATTCACCTTCAGCAAATTCATCTTCTTGAGCAGGTTCTTGATCAAAATCATCTTCTTTAACAGTTTTCTTTTTTTGTCTGATTAAATTCATTTCATTAGAAATAGAACCATGAGAATATCTGCTCTTTTTTGAGTCATAAACATCATCTTCATCAGAATTGTATTTCTGAGCTTTATCATGAATTATAACCGGTTTTTCAACTATAAATGTTTTTACTCTAACTTTTTCAGGCTTTGGCATTTCACTTTTAATTATTTCTTTCATTCTTTGAAAAAATCCTTCATTGTCATTAGACCTAGAAACAGGAACAGATTTCTTTACAGCAAATCTTTTTTTTACTTTCTTTTTAATTGCCATGCAGAAATAAGGAAAAAGAGGTATTTAATTATTACTAAGGGCAAGGTTCTGTAGAAATCCTATTAGGTTTGTATCCAAAGCTTAATTTTTATGATTCGCCCGATGTGTTCAATGTTGTATGCTAATGCTTTGATTGTTACTGTTTTTTGTTGAT
>JAVHOV010000032.1:0-30647 GCA_036170245.1 archaeon
AAAAGCAATAGGAAGAATGGATGAAGGTTTTATCCCCCTTTGTGATTTTATAATTAAAACAAAAAACTATTTTACTTCAAGTTCTTGTGCAGGAAGAATAGCACTAATTGGTTTAAGCGAAGAAGAAACAAAACAAGAAAGTGCATTTTATAGAAAATGGCACAGGACTGTAAAAGAAAGTGAAGTACTTGAAGCAGTTCATGACTTTAATGGAGCAGTTCTTTGGTTTAAACAAGAACCGCTTATTTTGCACCTTGGAACAAACAATATTGAAAATGCCAAAAAGATACTAACTCTATGCGAAAAAGTAGGAATCAAACGAGCAGGAATAAAAGTTGCAAAAGATGGAAAGTTTATTGCAGAAATACTTGGAACACAAAACATAAACGCCCCAATTAAAGAAGGAAAAATGACTGTAACAGATGATTACTTGAAATATTTAGTAAAAAAAGGAAATGAGAAATTTGAAAAGAACCAGGAATTAATTGAAAAGTTGTACAAAGAAGCAAAAAAAGAACTAAAATAAAACTAAAAGCGGTTGAAGAAAAATGAAAAGACTTTTTGTTGCAATTGACGTTCCAAAAGATTTGAAAGAAAAAATAAATTCAGAGCTGACTGAACAACTTGGCGAAGTAAAAAAAGTTCCTAAAGAAAATCTACACATTACGCTTGCGTTCATTGGAGATGCTGGAGAAAACGCAGAAAAAATAATAATTGAAAGACTCAAGAAAATTGAATTTTCAAAATTCCCTGTTTTGTTAAGTGGAACTGGAAGCTTTGATGAACGAGTAATATGGCTTGGAGTACAAGCACTTGAACTTTACACACTTGCTGAAAACATTTCAAAAGAATTACATTTAGACAATGAATTCTCTGGGCACATCACAATTGCAAGAGCAAAAGAAGGAAGAGACATTACTGAAAATTTCAAAAAGATAAGGGGAAAGAAAATAAACCAGACTATGAAAGTAGATAAATTTATTTTATTTGAAAGCAAACAGTCCGCCCTAGGGAGCGTTTATATTAAAGTCTGTGAATTTAAAGCAAGTAAAAAAGCCAAGAAAGAATAATTTTAATTCTTATTTAATCAATCAACTATTGAAGATCAGAAATTGTTTTCAAAACTTTTTCAGGATTATAATAATAAGTATCAATTACTTCCAAAACTTCCAAAGGCTGCCTTATTCCTTCCTTAATCATCCAATCCAACACTTTCTTTCTGATTGAAATTTCATTCATTACAGCTAACTTTGAAATAGAATTATTCAGCGCAATTTCTTCTAGAATTGTCCCTGATATCCCAGTTTTCTTTAAAGAATCACTCTTCTCATCAAAATCAAACAAAGTGCCAAACAAAACCTTGTCATTCATTCTGGACAATTCAACAATCTGAGTAACTCTTCGCTGCATTCCTTTTTCCTTAGAGAATCTTCTTTGCATAATTACAATTAAGTCAAGTAATGGAATCATTGCCTGCGGAACTGAAAGAGGTTTCTCCTGCAACTTTATCACTGCCTCTCGAGCATTATTTGCGTGAATTGTTCCTAAGCATCCTTGATGACCAGTATCCATTGCATTAAATAAAGACAATGCTTCTTCGCCTCTTACTTCACCAATAATTAACCTATCAGGTCTCATTCGCATTGCGTTCTTTAAAAGAGAATCCATCAAAACTTCAGCATTGGGGTTACTCCTTGCTTCAAGCGCAACCCAATTTTCTCTTGCTAATAAAGAAAGTTCAATTGTATCCTCTATTGAAATAACTCTTTCATTCAATCTTATAAAATTTGAAAGGATATTCAAAAAAGTTGTTTTACCACAAGCTGTTCCGCCGGCAACAACCATGTTCTGAGGAGAATTTCCAAATCCTTCAACCATTAACCACAAAAATGCAGCAGCTTCACTTGAAATAGTATTATTCTCAATCAAATCTAGAATTGTTAAAGGAATTGTAGAAAATTTTCTAATTGTTAATGTTGCCCCTGTTGGAGACAACTCTTGAATTGTTGCATTCACTCTTGAACCATCAGGAAGACGAGCATCAAGAACAGCATTTTTTCCGCCAAGTTCTTTTCCTATGGTTGATGCAATCTTCTGAATAATTTCCACTAAATCTTTTTCATCTAAATTAATATCAGTTCTGCACATCCCATATTTTTTATGAAAAACAAAAATATTCTGCGGAGAGTTAACCATTAATTCCTCCAAATCCTCATCGAGAGAAAAAAATGACAATTTCTTAATGCCAATTGAATTAAAAAGAACATATTCTGAAAACAACTTCTTGTCAACAATAAACTTTATTTGAGGAAGCAATTTTTGGAATGTACTTAATAAAAACTCAAGATCTTTTTTTGAAAGAAGTTTTTCACTAAGAGAATTTAGTTGAATATATGAAACCACTTCATCCAAAAATTCATCATTAAAATCCTCAGGCAGACCATCAAATTTTTTTCTGAATAAAGAACCTTTTTGAATCTCCTTAATCAAAAAATCAGCCAAGTTTTTTTCTTTATCTGAAAAAACTGGGACTTTAGGGGAGTAAAAATTATTTGCTAGCCCTTGATGAATGTCTGCAAAAGAATTATTCTCAAGAAGCTTCAATTTTACTTCAGTAAATTGCATCTTTAAACACACTCATATATAAAGAAAAGGAGTATATAAGTTATTCGAAAAGGTAATACAAAATGCAAAAAATACTTTCAATTGTATTGAAGAAAATTACCCCTTCAAAAAAAGAAATTCAATCTGAAGAACAAATGGTTAAAGAAATACGCCAAAAATTATCAAAAATTAAGGGAAAACATTCACACCTTGAATGGTGCGGTTCAAGCGCAAGAGGAACACACCTTTGCGGAGACAGGGATTTAGATTTATTCATAATGTTTGACAAAAAACTAAGTGAAGAAGAACTGGAAAAAGAAGGACTTGGTACTGCAAAAAAAATATTTAAAGGATCAAAATGGGAAAAAGCATACTCACAACACCCATACATACGAGGAGAAATAAAAGGATTTGAAATAGAACTTGTTCCAAGCTATATTGTTGAATCAGGCGCGGATAAAAAAAGCGCGGTTGATAGAACCCCATTCCACAATAAATTTTTGCTTGAAAGAATGAATGAAAAACAAAAAAGCGACGCAAGACTACTAAAGCAATTTCTAAAAGGTATTGGAGCATACGGGGCAGATTTGAAAAACTGTGCTCTCCCAGGATATGCTGCAGAACTGATGATTCTTTATTACACTTCATTTGAAAAAACAATTCAAGCCTTAAGCGAAATGAAACAGGGAAAGATAATTGATTTCTTTGGCGAAGAAGAAAAAGCAAAGCAATTATTCAAAGGCCAAAATTATCCTCTTATTATAATTGATCCAGTAGATAAAAACAGAAATGTGGCTTCAGCATTAAGCATTGAACAATTTGAAAGAATGGTTTTAGCAGCAAAATTATTCATAAAAAATCCTAAAAAAGAATTCTTCTTCCCTAAAAATATTACCCCCCTGCCAAAAAGCAAGGTGAAGAAATTATTAGGACAAAAAGAACTAATTGCAATAAAAATGCCTTTTCCAAAAAAAGAATTAGCAGATCTTGTCTGGGGGCAATTAAGAAGAGAAGAAAGAAAGTTAAAAACAAGGCTTGAAGAAAATGACTTCACTGTAATTCAGGCAAATCTTTGGAGTGATGAAGAAACAGTTTATTTCATATTTGAACTTGAAAGCACCTCTTTGCAAAAAGCAAAGAAAATATTCGGGCCAAAAGCAAGTGACAACGAGAACTCTAAAAAGTTCCTTGAAAAGAAAAGAAAAGTAATTTCAGGGCCAAGAATCGAGGAAGGAAAACTAGTTCTCGAAATAGAAAGAGAATTTACTAATGCAAAAGACTTTTTAACTAAAGAATTAAAAAACGAAACAAAAAGCGAAACTAAATCAATCAAATATGGACTTAAATATGCAAAAGTACTTTCTGAAAAAGAAATCCTAC
Source organism: archaeon (assembly GCA_036170245.1). Lineage (GTDB taxonomy): Archaea > Iainarchaeota > Iainarchaeia > Iainarchaeales > JAAZKV01 > JAAZKV01. The sequence goes on from JAVHOV010000032.1 coordinate 3,985, forward strand.
AAAATTATGAAGGAGAATTCGCAAAATATTTTACAACTTACCTGAAAGGAAAAGAAATATTTGAATAAAGGGTGAAATTTTGTTTGGAAAAATAATTGCAGATATAAAAATCGTAAAAAAAAATGATCCTTCCGCAAAAAATTATTTTGAAGTAATTCTTTGCCATACCCCATTATGGGCTATAATTGCATATAGAATTGCACATCCTCTTGCAAAAATAAATGTTCCCTTAATCCCAAAATTAATTATGACTTTAATGAAAGTACTTACAGGAATTGAAATTAACCCTAATGCAAAAATTGGAAAAAGTTTCTTTATTGATCACGGAGTAGGCACAGTAATTGGAGAAACCGCTGAAATTGGAGACAATTGTACATTATTTCATAATGTAACTCTTGGGGGAACTGGAAAACACCAAGGAAAAAGACACCCAACATTAGGAAACAATGTTTTAGTTGGAGTAGGGGCAACTCTTCTTGGACCCATTATTATTGGAGACAATGTAAAAATTGGGGCAGATACTTTTGTTATAATGAAAAATATTCCCTCAAACTGCACGGTTGTAGGAGCACCAGGAAAAATTGTAAAATTGAACGGAAAGAAAGTAAACCTTGCACTCAAAAGAACTAATTAATTAATATATTAGAAAACCCTCTTTATAACAAAAACAAGGTGATGGAGAAATGGGAAGATATGGTGGATCAGCAGGAATGCTAAAAAAGCTAAAACAAAAAAGAGCAGCACAACTTGGTGTGCCAACACACAGAGTTGGAATGGTGGGAGTTGCAAAAGCAAGCGGGCTTAGGGTAGATACTAGAGGAAAAGCAAAACCAGTATTTACAGTTAAAATACAACCAAGAGAAGTCAGAATGACAGATTATATTACAGGCCAATCAGTTTATGCAAGACAACAAAAAGGAACTGTATCTGATCTTAACAAAGCACTTAATCAAATGAAGAAAGTTGATGCAAAGTTTTTGCAATTGCCAAAAAAAAGAAGGAAGTAAATTAAAGCGGGCCTGGAGGGAATCGAACCCCCATCTCGGGATTTCTTCAAAAACTAAATTTTGCCGAAGTCCCGCCGGTTATCCATTGCCACACGGGCCCTTATACAATAAAATAGGGTAAAGTCAATTTTTAATCCTTAGGATGAGAAGAGGTTTAATTTTAGGATAATAAATTAGCTTTTTTATCCGCCAAAATGAACCTTTTTAAACGTTCCACTTAAGGAATTATTGTATTAGATATTATCATATTAAAGGTGAGAAGAATGAAAACATGTACAACATGCAACAAAGTTGTTACAAACAAGCACATAGAATTCAAGTGCCCTAGTTGCGGAAAAACAACAATAGTTAGATGCGAAAGCTGCAAAGAAGACGCAAAAACATACACATGCAAAGAATGCGGATTCGTTGGACCATAAATAATAAAATTAATCTTAAATCTAAAGGAATTGACCTAAAATGGGAAAAATAATGATAATATTCAAAGTATTCACTGACCCAGAAAACTTGGATGCAGTTGAAAAATCTTTGAGAGCAATAACTGTAGGGGAATTCAAGGACCTAAAAAGAGAACCAATAGGATTTGGAATAGAAGTAATAAGAGTTGGATACTTAATCTCTGACAAAGTTGAAGGACTAATGAACCAACTTGAAGACGCAGTAAATAAAGTTCCTTTAATTAACCAAGCTGAAGTAGAAATGACAACAATAATAAGTTGAAGTCATTTTTCCCCCACAACTTCCTAATTTTAATTTTTTATAAAGCTAAAAACACTACCTTCTTGTTTTTATGATTTTCCCACTAATACTTACTTATGATTACTTCTCTTACCCTCAATAATTGGAGAACGCACTCCCAAACTACTTTGGAATTTGGGAAAGGAACTAATGTAATTATTGGAGTAATGGGGAGCGGAAAAAGCTCTGTAGTAAACGCAATATGCTATTCTCTGTTTGGGACTTTTCCTGCACTAAAGAACAGAAGTGTTTCTTTGGAAGAAGTAATAATGAATAAACCAAATACCCAAAATAGTGCAGAAACTAAAATAGAATTTAATCAGGATGGAAAAAATTACCGAGTTGAAAGAATAATAAAAAGAGATTCAACTAATGAAGCAAAATTATATGAAGACAATAAATTAATTGCAGGCCCAAAACAAAAAGATGTAAATGAAAAAGTCGAAAAACTTCTTGGACTCAATTATGAACTATTTAGCAGAGCAGTATATGCCGAACAAAATGAAATGGATTTCTTTTTGAAATTATCCCCTTCAGAACGAAAAAAGAAATTTGATGAACTATTGGAACTTGAAAAATATGAAGAAGCAAGAAAAAACGCAACTACCCTGCAAAATGATCTTGCAAAGGAAAACAAACAGAGAAAAGAAATGATTGATACTCAAAAAGAGGCAATCAAATCCCATGAAGAAGAAAAAATAATAAGCCAAATAAAAGAAGAAGAACAACTAATCCAATCAATCAATTTTGAAGTTGCCAAAATTACAAAAGAACTACCCTTGATTGAGAGGGACTATTCAGTTTTAATTGAAAAGGAAAAAATACAAAAAACCCTTTCTGAAATGAAAGTAAAAACGGAAGAACGAATAAAATCAATAAATGAATTTTTGGACAAAAACAAAATGCTTGATGAAACAAAAACTGCACAGGAAATTGAAGAACAAAAAGATAAAATAAAAGAAAATGAGATTGAGCTTATTAAAGTTTCAAATAAACTTGAAGAATTATTAAAAAAAGAGAAAGAAAACAAAATGATTGAAGATTTACTTATAAAAATAAACTCAAAAATTGAAACATTAAAAGAAGAATTATCCAAAAGTGGAAAAATTACGCTAAAAGAAACAATACTGCTTTTGGAAAAAACTATTACTGAAACTGAAGAATTTAAAACAAAAATAACGGCAGCTGAAAAAGAAGAGAAAGAGGTTCAGGTTTTAATAAAAAAGAATGATGAAGAAATCAGGATAATTGAACACGAAAAAAAACAAATCAATAACGAGGAAAAAGACATTTCAAATTTAAAAGGCAAATGCCCCACTTGCAAGCAAGAGCTAAACGAGGATCATAAAAAACACTTAGCTAGTGAATTTGAAGAAAAACTTAAAGCCTTGGAATTTACATTCGTTGAATTTGAAAAAGCCAAAAAACTAAATGAGTCAAAACTAAAAGCAATACAAGAAGATAAAGCAAAAATAGCAAAAAACCTTGAAGAAAAAACAAAAGAACAATACACTCTTGAAGCATCCAAAAAACAATTAAATGAAATTGAAGATAAAAGAAAACAACTCACTAACTTTGAAGAAGAAGCACCTAAAATTAAAAAACAATTAACCCAAACTGGTTTTGACAAAGAAAAATTGGAAGAAACAAGAAAAAACAAAAATGAACTTGAAAAGAAAATAAGCGAAATAAAAAATAAAATTGCACTAAAAGAACAGGAACATAAACTTGCACTTGAAAAGAAACAAAAAGAAGAGCAACTAGAGAAAGAAACCAAGAATTTAGATAAAACTAAAATTGAACTTGACACTAACAAATTTGATAAAAACGAACTTGAAAAAATAAGAGAAAATTTGTACTCAAAAAAGAGTTCATTAAATTTAGCTCAAGAAAAAATCAGATCAAAAGTTGAACTGAAAAAAAGCTATGAAAATACCCTTAATAAAATTTCACAAATAAAAAAAACAATTGAGGACCAGGAGAAACACATAACTAAATCAATGCAAGCAAGTGAAAAACTAGGAATATTTGCTAATTGCTTAATTGCAACACAACTCGAACTGCGAGAAGCAATGCTTGACACAATAAACCAGGCAATGACTACAATATGGCAGGCAGTTTACCCCTACCAAGATTTTACTGACGCAAGACTTTGCGTAGTTGAAGGAGGATATGATTTACAGGTGCTTACAAGAAACAATGAATGGACACGAGTTGAGGGAATACTGTCAGGCGGGGAAAGAAGTGCTGCTGCGCTTTGTATTAGAATTGCTTTTGCACTTGTATTAACAAAGAAACTTTCAATGTTAATCCTTGACGAACCAACACACAACCTGGATTCAAATGCGGTTGGAAAATTAAGCGAAATGCTAAGAGAAGAACTGCCAAAATTGGTTGAACAAATATTTGTCATAACACACGACAAAAACCTAGAAGGAGCTGCTTCGTGCAACCTGTATTTATTGAAAAGAAACAAGGATACTGACGAATCAACAAAAATAGAAAATATTTCTTCCTACTAAAAGAAGAAAATTAAATAAAAAAAATAGATAAAAAGCTGTTAAACTAAATTTACTTTAATTCATTAGCTTTCTTCTTCTTTGCTTCTCTAACAATATAACCTGCTAGAATGTTTCTTGTGGTTTTTGACAAGTGCAAATCCTTAATATTATTCAATTCAGTTTTGTTCTTTTCAAAGTTTTCTCCAAATTTTTCAGGAAATTCTTCAAGCAAAACTTCTCCTTTGTATTTAGTTTGTTTAGCTACTGACTTACCCATTTATCTCACCAAATTTATTCGAATAATTCAACTCTTTTTATTGTTCCATTAGGGAACTTTCTTAAAACTGATAAAGGCAAAACCTTTTGTGCAAATTCTTTCTGTGCAACTTCAAGCATGCTTAATTCGCTTGTTCTTTTAACTAAAGGAGGAGCCCCTAAAGATAACTGAAGTGACCTTGCACTTAAAACTCTTGTTAATTCAAATCTTGTAAGTCTAGACATTTCAATTCACCAAGCTTAATACAATAACTTTCATAAAGCAACCTTTAAAAACGTAGCTGGGAAGGTAAAAAAATGAGCCAAAACCATTGTATTAAGCCAAAGGGCATTAATTCAGGCAAATACCCTGTTTCTTTTATTTGCAAAACCTATTATTTGAGGCTGGGGAAGACTATTTTCCTTAGCAAAAGACTTTGCAAGTTTAAGCGAAGAAAATCCTTTTACAAAAGCATTATTCTTATTTGCATGAAGAACCCTATAACCTTTCTGTGTAGAAAACTCTTTGAATTTTGAAAGAGTCGCTTCCTGAATTGAAACAATTGATTTGGCAAGAGTAGTTGAATAAAATTTTGAAGAAGAATTTGTCAATTGATTTGGAAGCTCAAGAAGAACATTGTGAATTGAATCATAAAGAGATTTTGAATAATAATACCCAAAACCTTCTTTGAAAAAGAGAGTCTCTTGTGAAGAGCTAAAAGCATCATGCAGTGAAAACAGCTTAGAATTAGATGCACGAACCTCTTTTGAAAAAAAACTCTCTTTATTCAAACAAAACCAGTTAAGCTCATGAATATCTTCAGGAGAAATGTTTTTCTCATATGAATTACTTTTACTTGAAACTAACCTTACCCTTTCATCCAAAATTAATTTTTTAGCATCTGTTATTGGCACTAAACAAAAATCACCCTTGAAAAAAGGGCCCACAGGGTATGAATTTAGGAAAAATTCTTTTCTTTTGTTTGCTCGCACATCCTTAAAGGGCATATGATTATGAAACTCAAAAGAAAAATTATCTGAAGAAGATTCAAAGAAAAAATTATCTTCCAAAAACTGCAATTTAATCAAGGATGAAGGCAAAATGTTTTTTGAATCCAAAGTAAGAGGGGTGCAACAGGAGCAATTCCTTGTTTCAGGGCCAATGTTAAAAAAATTATTTGTAAATAAGTCAAACCATATTGAAGAAAAATTTATTTTTGACAAATCATCTTTTTTTACAATAGGATCATAACCAGAACTAGAAAAAACATTTTCTGAAGGTTCAAATGAAATAGTTTGAGCATTTTTAAAAAAAACGTTCTCCAAAAACAATTCTACTTTTTCATTAATTGATTTTGGAACCTTATCCAAGGGAACAAAAAGAGTATTACTCCATGCAGCAAGTTCAACTAAAAACAAAGTATCCTCCTGGTTTAATTTCAAAGCTTGGTTGAATGAAACTTCTCCTGTCAGCATAAAACCCAAATCAAATTTATTCCAAAAAGTTTTGCCTAATCTCTCTTTGCCTATCTCAGCTTTGAATAAAATTTCATCTTTTTCTTCAAATGCATCAAAAAAAGACCAATTTTTTTCAAGCAAAAATGCTCTTTGGGGCTCAAGAACCACAGGCAGTTTGTTTGTGTGAATTGCAATTGAATTGCAAATTTTTTTTAAATCAGAAAAAGAAATTGTTTTCAAAACCAAATTACTTCCCTCTTCTTCAACGTTAAAACCCTTAAAACCTAAACTTAAAATCAAATCAACCAATTTTTCTTTTTCAATACTATTAGGCAGCAGAACAAATGGAAAAAAACGAAATCTCTTTACTATTTTTTTGCTTTCTGATGAAAACTCTACAAGTATTTCATGCCTCTGCTCAAAGTAAGTGACTTTGGTAAGGTAAATCAGAGAAGAATAACTTTTTCCAAGCTCAAACTTCTCTGAATCACTTACTAAAAACTCATTATCTTGCAGCATACAATTGAAGCATTTTTGGTTACTTAAAAAGGCTTTGAGACCAAATTGCCGGCGTGAATATAAACGTCATATATTGGACATATTTTAAAGATTTTAAAAAATTATTTTTGAAAAAATTATTAAATATGTCCAAGAATTAGAGTTCTATTTAAAGGAACGAATTTACTTCATCAGCAGTTTTTTTATCATCAGCATAAAATGATTTTGCAGAATCTTCTAAAGTTATTTCATATCTGCTCGATTGTGATTTTCTTAACCTAACTTTAAAGAAAGTAGGAGCGCCGCAAGCTTCTCCAACAACTAATGCTTCCCCAACTCTAAGAGATGAAATTGAATTAATACTTGTTTTATCCAAGCCTTCACATGATTGCGCAATGTGATCCAAATCATAAGGGTTTGTAACTCTTAAGATAATATTTGTATTACAATTTGCAAGTGTTGTTGTATCAAGCCGCTTTGGTCTTTGAGAAATTACAACAAGCGCTGCACCAAATTTTCTTCCTTCTCTTGCAATGGTTCTTAGATAACTTCTTGCAACAGCATGTTCACTTGCTGTGCCTTCAGGAATAAAGTTATGCGCTTCTTCAACAAAGAGAGCAAAAGGAGGAATCTTTTTACTAACCCCTCTTCTTTCATTAAATAATTTATTTGAAATATAAGCAACTATTACCTGCTTCTTCTTTTCAGAAATAACCATATTCAAATCAATTACAACCAACTGATTCGGTTTTACAAAATCAATAATTCCAGGTTCATCAATTTTTCCAAAAATTCCAAGTTCTTCAAGTTCTGAAATTATTCCATACAAAGAGGATTGTGTTTTTTCATTGTCAATTGAATCAATCTCGCTTCTCACTGCACCTAAATCAAACGGCCCAGCACCTGCACGCATTTCTTCACTTAATTTATTTAAAATTCTCCCTAGAGCCCTCTTTTGATTAGGAGAAAGTTCAACCATAGAAGCAATCATGTGAATACTTACTTTAGATAATGCAATTTTTATTTTAGTTGCATCAATTATTTTTGTTTTGCTAGAAAAATCAATCAGACCTGCTTCCTCGCTTGATTTTTTAAGCGGTTCTCCAAAGCAAGTATACTCTCCGTGCGTATCAAAAACAACTACTCCAATTTGGCCCTGTTCTTTCTTTCTTGTTAAAAGTTCTTCTAAAAGCACACTAACAAAATAACTTTTACCAGCCCCACTAGTTGCAACAATCGCCAAGTGCTTTTGAAGTAATTTTGATAAATTTAATTTAAGTTCAACATCATGAAACTGTAGTCTTCCTAAATTCAACCCTTCTTCCTGAAGAGAAAGGAATTTTTTTATTCTTTCATTCTCCGCACAAAAAACTTTTGTTCCTGGAGAAGGAGGAAAAGTTGCTCTTTGAATTAAATTATTATTAAATACTCCAATTGGTTTTGCAGTTGCAACCAAAAATTCCCATTCAGCTGAAGGAAAATTCTTTTCCAAATCCTCCCCAATTACTTTAACTGAATCAGGCCTTTGAAAATATCTGTTAGTCTTAATTACATCTTCAACAAGCATCATCATTACTCCTTCAGAGTAATCAAGTTCCACAAACATCCCCTTGTGGGCTTTTCCATTATTCACTACAAAAGAAACATTACTTGGAGAAGGGCCCTCCATTGTTGAAACAACTGTGCCTAACTGTTCACGCATAATACAATAAGTAAGAGCCGGTTGTTTTTAAATTAGTTTGGGGTAAATTGCCGGCGTAAAAAAAGATAAGTTACCTTAATTTCAGTTTAGTTGCTCTTTTTACAGCATTAAATTTATTCATTCTAGACTTACTTAAAGCAACTGCTGCTTCTGCTTGAGCCATTTTTATTTTAAGTACATCTGACCTTATCTTCAATTCAGTTGCAAGCTTGTTTGCTTCCCTAATAGGTGGCGAAAGTATCCCATCAATTCTTCTTCTCTTTGCAATCTCGCTTTCCATTTAAAACATCAAGTACTTTATCAATGTCTTTTAGAGTATTTAATTCAAACTCAGGAGTGATTTTTGCCAAATCATAGCTCTTGCCGGGCCTATTAATCCACGCTGCATGCAAGCCCAAGTTCATTGCGCCAGTAATATCACTCCTTAAAGAATCCCCTACCATTAAACACTCGCTTTCACTCACTTTAAAGTGATTCACAATAGTCAAATACATTTTTTTATTTGGTTTTACAGCCCCTATTTCATAACTCAATCCTAAAAAATCCAAGTACTGCGAAATATTCAAAGTAGCATTAACTTTATCAAAAGCAATATTTTCAGTATTTGTCAAAAGAGCTAACTTGTAACCATCTTTTCTTAATTTTTTTAAAGTTGGAATTACATCATTGAAAAAATAAATTTTGTCCAAGCGGTTTGTAAAAATTTCATAAAGTTCTTGTTCTAAAAGCAAAGCATCGCCGTCAAACCCACTAATAAATTCTTTTCTAAATTCTTCATAAGAAGCATATTTTTTTAATTGAGTTAGCTCCTCATATCTTCTAATAAAATCTTCAACACCATCATCCTTATTATGAGGATTATTTTTCTTTATTAAAGCAAATAAATGTGGCCAATCAATTGTAGTAGGAATAAGAGTATTCCACAAATCAAAAATAACAACCTTAATCATGACAAAACCCTAAATTTAAAATATTAATACACCTTTGCTAAAAAATAAATTACTTTCCCCTTATTCTTGCTTTTCGCATTTGCTTGTACTTTGCTTTTCCCATTCTTCCAAGTTCTAAATGCGCATAACTCTTCGCTCTAACATTTCTTAAAACAGATTCTGGAGGAAGAAGACGAAGAGGAACAGGTTTATTTGCAGCCAAAACCTTATCAAGTTCATTAAATGACAATCTTGGAAACTCCCCAAAAGAATGATATAAAGAACTGTATTTCCCCCATCTTTTTTCATGGCTAATTATTCTTTGGCGAACCTGTTTCTTGTGTGAAACACCCCTGTCAAAAGACCCATTATCAGATCTAAAAGAATGGACTCCATTTTTTTCAAGATAAGAAAGAGCTGAAAAAAACACTAAACGAAAAGGAGACTGGTGAAACACTTTAAAAAAATCTTTAGCCAAACTAAGCGTTTCGCCTGAAAGCCCAATCTCAGGAACACTTCCATTCACAAAACTTCCTTTAGAATCAAAACGAACAAAAGCCACTGTCCGGTTAATCTTTTTATCCATTATTGCAACTGTAAAAACATGCAGATTTTTAAAATCCTTTTTATTTAAAGAATTTTTGTTTAAACTTAAAAGTCCGCCAATTGAAGAAACCCCAATTAATTCCAATCCATACTTTTGATCAGCCATAAATTAAATAAGTCCTTTTTAATTTAATAAATTAACTAACCCCTAAGTCTTGACCTTCTCAATTGTTTATACTTTTTCTTTCCAAGTTTTGCAAGTTCTAAATGAGCATAACTCTTTGCCCTAATACTCCTCAACATTGATTCAGGAGGGAGCAACCTTTCAGGAACAACTTTATTTGCAGCCAAAATTTTACTAAGTTCATCAAAAGAAAGACGAGGAAACTCCCCAAATTTATGAAGAAAAGGATCATACATCCCAAATTCTTTTTTATGAACAATTATTCTCTGGCGAATTTGCTTTAGGTGAGAAACCCCGGCATCATTCAAACCATTATCTGAACCAAATGAGTGAATCCCATTTTTTTCTAAAAAAGATAAAGTTGAAAATAAAACCAATCTAAATGGAGATTGCCTAAATGTTCTAAAAAAGTTTTTTGCAAGAAATGCATCCTCTCCAGAAGAAGAAATGTACGGCACAATTCTTTTGCTAAACTGTTGCTCTTCAACATTGAGCTGAATATTTGCAACATTTTTTTGAAGAGCTTTATCTTCAATCGAAAATGTTAAACTAGTCCAGTCAGCAATATTTAATTTTGAAATAGATGAATTATTTAATTTTATTAACGGCCCTCCTTTTGGGATACCAGAAACACTACACACATATTTTGCTTCAGCCATACTTATTCCTTTTTCTAATTATGCCCTCATTCTTGCTTTTCGCATCGCTTTATACTTTTCTTTTCCTAGTCTTTTTAACTCTAAGTGAGCATAACTTTTTGCTCTTACTTTTCTTAAAACAGATTCTGGAGGAAGCAATCTATTTGGAACAACTTTATTTGCAGCCAAAATTTTATCAAGCTCACTAAAAGAAACTCTTGGAAAAAACCCTAATGTGTGGTTATGCAGAGTTTGCCTAATACTTATCTGTTCTGATTCAAAAAAAATCTTTTGACGTAACTGCTTTTTATGAGCCACACCCATATCATCTTCACCCATATCAGAACTAAAGTTCTTATCCCCAATTTTTTCCATAAAAGAAAGAGAAGCAAAAAACAACAAACGAAAAGGCGACTGCTTAAAAGTCCTAAAAAATTTCAACGCAGCAGCAGCGTTTTGCATGCTTTTACGTATAGTAGTTTTTCCAAAAGCTGATTTATCCAAATAAATAAACGCCACATCCTTACCATTACAGTATCGTTTATTGCAAATTCAAAACTTCTTATCAAATCTCTGTTAAAAATAGGTTTCCCTTTATAGTCAAATCTTACAGGAAGAGTTTCAAAAGAATTATCTTTTTTAGGATTAACATATTGCTGCATAAGCAATTTAGTAACATACCTTTGGCGCTGCATAATATACAAGAAATAGTCTCCTAAACTAAAAAGGCTTTGCCCTAAACCATTTTACCCAAAAGGTCTGTTTGTTCTGCGCATTCTAATTTTGCTTCCTAATTTATCCACTAACCTGTCATACACTACACTAATTTCCTGCTCGTTTAATCCTGCCCTTAAATCCGCTTCAATCAAAACACTTGGAAAAGAATATTCTTTATGAAGAGAAGATAAAGTAAAAACAACTCCGCTAATCTTGTCAGCAATTTCTTTTAAGGAAGAGTTAGGGCTAGAAATAAATTCTACTCTTAGAGGCTTATCAAACAGAGAACACTTTAAATAAAAAACAAAAATGCTTTTAGCCCACTCTGAAGAATAATCCTTCAAAATCGCGTGACTTGAAACATTATCAGTATAAGGAAAAGCAAAAGTTCTTTCTCCCTCACTCAAATAATAATCAAGCAACGAAGCATCAAAAGCGTTATCGAGCAATTTTGATTCTATCTTTGATTTATTGTTTGGAAGAATATCTTCCTGTAAAATTTGCCTAAACCTTGTTCCTCTTGAATCCTCAACACACCCAATTAAAGTAGTTGAATTAATTTTTGCAATAGAATATAATTTTTCAAACAGATTAACTATTGAAAAATAATCCTCATTAATTCCTGATTCTTTTCTTGGCTTATCCTGATACTGAGGAACTAAAGACCCATCAATGAAAAGATATTTTGGCTTATACTTTATTATCATCTGAATAGCACACTTAACTTCCTGCTCTAAACGAATAAGCGAAACACTCTGAGCCTCCTCATCTTTTTCAAGACCGCTTTTAAGTAAAATTGGTTCGGGAAAAGAAAAAGGAGCAGGAAAATAATCTGATTTTACCAAAGTCCCTTTATTATAAGAAAAAACTGCACCAATTGTTTTTATCAAAACCAAATCAATGAAAGATAATTTCTTTGAAACAAATCCTGAATCTACTCCCGCAACACTAAAATCAAGTTCACTCTTTTTTACACTAAGAGTAATGGGTTCAATTTTGTTTGGAGAAGGAACTGATTTTAAGGGAGCAAGGACTTTGCAAAGTCCCTCGTTGAAAGAATGCCTCTCTTCAATTGCAAGAACTGCATTCTTAAAAAATTCATCAAAAGCCATTTTTCATCAACTTAATTAAAATAACAAGATTCTTATGATATTTAAAGATGCTTAAAGTAATTTGCCGAAGAAACTAAAAAAAAGATTATTTTTTTCTTTTAACTAATACCGTTCTTTTAGGCGTTTTTCCCAAATCAAAAATAGTCTTGGCATGGGGAAGACGCTTAAGCATGGTTCTTCTAGTTAACCCTCCCTCAGCCAAAAAATAAGAATAATCCCTCAAAGCAGCTTCATCTTTTATAAATTCAGGTCTGTGCTTTGCCAAAGCATTTCTTATACTAAGGGCATGAACATTAATTGAAAGAGCAGAATATGAGGGAAGAACTCTTCTTGAAAACTCTGCAGTTGGCAAAACTTTTTTCAATTGTGCAAGAACCCCATTTAACCCCTTATCAACACAGTTCCCCGCATGATTTCCAAAAGCATTAACCTTCACTTTAGAACCGAATTTCAAACCAGTTTTATTCAGCAATTCAGAATAAATCTTTGAAACATTCCTCTGTTTAATTACAAAAAATCTATTAGACATCAACCTATTAGCTTCACTAAAAAAAGACTTTACAAGCTCCTTTTGCGAAGGATTTAATTTATTCAATGCAAAACCATCATTTTGAACAACAACAAAAACCGAAGAGTTGTCCTTAGCCCTTAAACCAACTAGTTTAGACCAGCTCTTAAGCAGAGAAACCGGAACATAATGGCTCCAAAAGGATAAACAAGCAAATCAAGACGCTTAACTTCAACCATACAGGATACTAGTTTGAACAGATATTTATTGCTAATCCCTCAAAAAAGAAGAGGGGTGCTAAAAAGCAAGTTTTATAAACAAAACACGCTTTTACTTGTTCGGGTAAATTAAGTCCCCACAACAAGAAAGGTGTTTTATCATGAAAGCAAAATTTGAAGTACGAACAATAAAAAGTTCTTGGAAACCCCCATTCAAGAAAGATATAACTGAAGAAATTTTTGAAGCAAACGAAGGGGAATCATTTGACAAAATCCAAGGAAATGGAAATGTAGATGTTGTTTATACAGTAATGAGAGTTGCTGGAGACAGAGCAGTAATAAAGTACTCAAGATTCTTTACTCTAAAGGGACCAAACCCAGGCGACAAACAAATAATTCTTGAAAAAGACAAACCCGTTGAAATGACCTACATGTGGGGAGAAGACGGAATGACAAAGAAAATAACTTACAAAGGATAAAAACTATTTTTTATTACAGAGCAAGGAAATTTTCTTGCTTTAAATTAAATTCACCCCTTAAGATAAGAATAAAAACCCTCATATGAATAGTATTTCATATGAAAACAAACTCAAATGAACTGCACCAGCCGCATAAATGCATGGAAGTATTAGGAAATGAAGTACGAATGGGAATAATACAACTGCTCATGAAAAAAGAAATGACTGTGCTTGATATTTGTAAATCTCTAGACAAAGAACAAAGCTTAATCAGCCACTCCTTAAAACAATTAAGAGAATGCTCTTTTGTTGATTTCAAAAAACAGGGAAAACAAAATGTATACTACCTAAAAAGCGAAATATTCAAGGACAAAAACAAAACTTTAATTGAAATGTTCACTGAACATTCAAACAAATACTGTAAAGGAAAGATGTGAGAAAATGAAAGAAATATACTTTGATTATGCAGCAACTACACCAGTTCGAAAAGAAGCACTAAAAGAAGCTCTACCTTACTTTTCAAAAAAGTTTGCGAATGCCTCAAGCTTTCATTCTAGCGGGATGCTTGCAAAAAGAACTCTTAATGCTGCAAGAGAAGATATTTCAAAAATATTGAATTGTGAGAAAGAAGAAATTATTTTTACTGGAAGCGGAACAGAAAGCATTAATTTAGCGATAAAAGGACTCGCATTCAAAAAAATACTCGAAGGAAAAAAAGGAACAATAATTACCCAAAAAACAGAACACCACGCGGTACTTGAAACACTTGACTGGCTGAAGAAATTCGGATTTAATACAATTGAATTAGGGGTAAATTCTGAAGGAATTATTTCTCTAAAAGAACTTGATGAAACGATTACAAATGAACAGAAAAAAGGAAATGAAATAATTTTAGTTACAATAATGTATGCAAATAACGAAATAGGGGCAATACAGCCAATAAAAGAAATTGCACAAACTTGCCACAAATACAATATATTATTCCATACTGATGCCTGCCAAGGAAGCGAATACTTACCACTTGACACAAAAGAACTTGGAATAGATTTAATGACACTAAACGGAAGCAAAGTTTATGCATTCAAAGGAACAGGACTTTTATACAAAAAGAAAGGAATTGAAATTGAGCCACTTCTTCACGGAGGCGGACACGAATTCGGTCTTAGAGCAGGAACAGAAAATATTCCAGGAATTGTTGCATTAGCAAAAGCGTTGGAACTAGCAGAGAAAGAAAAAAAATCTGAATCAAAAAGACTTACTCAATTGCGAGATTATTTTATTAAAAAAGTTGAGAAAGAAATATCCAAAAGCTATTTGAATGGGTCAAGAACAAAAAGACTTGCAAATAATGTAAATATTTCATTTGAAGGAGTGGAAGGAGAAAGCATTCTTTTGCGATTAAATGAAAAAGGAATTAGAGTAAGCACTGGGAGCGCATGCACCTCTCAATCTTTAGATCCAAGCCACGTATTACTTGCAATCGGAAGAGACCATGCCCTTGCGCATGGAAGTATTAGATTTACTCTTGGAAAATACTCTACAAAAAAAGAAGTGGATTACACTATTAAAGAACTTAAAAAAACAATTAAATTTTTGCGAGAAATTTCTCCAGTTTGGGAAAGTGAATGAGGGGATGAAAAAATGAAAGTAGAAGGAAATGATTGGGTATATTCAAAAAAAGTGAAGGAACACTTCATGGAACCAAAAAACTTTTTGAAAAATATTAAAGATATTAAAAATTTTGATGGGCACGGCAGTGTAGGAAACATGAAGTGCGGGGATTTAATGGAAATGTGGATCAAAATAAAAAATGACAAAATCATTGACGTTAAATGGAAGACTTTTGGATGCGCAAGCGCAATTGCTTCAACATCAATGCTTTCTGAAATGATTAAAGAAAAAGGCGGAATGACTTTAGAAAAAGCATTACAAATTAATGCAAAAAGCATTCTTGATAGACTTGGAGGATTACCTGCAATTAAAATTCACTGCTCTGTCTTAGGTGACCAAGCACTTCGCGCAGCAATTTATGATTACGCTGAGAAGAACAAAAGAACTGATTTGAAAGTGGAAAAACCAATTGAAGAAGAGCACCACTAAATTAAAAAGATGCATCAGAGTTAATTCTAGTATACAATGGCTAATAGAATCAAGATAAAAATTGACCCAAAAAAGAAATTTGGAGCAAGTGCAAAAAAAGGAGAAATTGCTTTTAGAACGCTTGCACATTTGAATATATTTAAAAAAATTCACCCTGTGGAACTGCGCCTAATCAAAGCAGAAGCGGAACTTGAAAAAACAGAAGCTTTAATGAAAAGAGCCCCTCAAAACAGATCAATAAACACAATGCTTTTGAGTCTTAAGCGACTTGAATCAATGGAACAATTCTTCTTTGCACAAAGAATGGCCCTGCTTACAAATTATAGAGAACTAAAAGACTTAGAGCAAAAAGCATCTACAGAAAATAATGCACAAATTTCAAGAATGGCTGCAAGATCCACTTACAAACAAGTAATGAGACTTGAAGATTTATTACAAAATATCCACGCAAAAGAAAAAGTGTACAAAGACCATTTGACAATAGCACTAAAAAGCGAAATTAAACTAAAATCAAAAAAACCAAAACCAGTTGTTCAAAAAGTACTCAGCGAAAGTGAAAAAGAAGATGCAAATGGATTACTTGATACAAGAAACTTATACACTAAAAGAATAGAAAGAATACAAGATGAAATTAAGATGGGCAAATTAAGCACAGCCCAATTGATTGACAGAAGAATGATGCTAAAAGATGCTGAACTAAGTCTAGAACACACAAACCAACTTCTAAAAGACCTAACAAAACCTCCTCAAAAACAATCCTCAAAAAAGAACTAAAGCAAGGGTTAAAAACAACAAACAGACTAATTTAGTATTATGGAACTAGTGCAATATATTATAGTAAACAATTCGCTTGGGATGAATAAAGGAAAAATTGCGGCTCAGGCAGCGCACGCAGCAGTAAGTGTTCTAGACAAAGCTGATAGAGAGTTGGTTTCTGAATGGAAATTTAGCGGAATGAAAAAAATTGTTCTAAAAGTTGCAAGCACAGAAGAACTAATTGAGCTATTTGAAAAAGTTAAAAGAAAACACCCTTGCGCACTAATCACAGATGCAGGGAGAACACAAATTGAAGCAGGAAGCAAAACATGCTTTGCATGCGGACCTATAGAAGAAAGCGAAGGGCAGAAATTCTTCTCACATTTAAAATTATTGTAATTAAAAAACAAAAGAAGGGAAAAACATGAGCGGCGGATTTTTAACACACATTTCAAATTTAATAAAAGAATCAAACATAGTAATTGAAATTATTGATGCACGAAGACCTGAAGAAACCAGAAACAAGGATTTAGAAAAACAGGTCAGATCAAAAGGAAAGCAACTAATAATTGTAATGAACAAATCCGATCTTGTTGATGATAAAAAATTCCTTGAACAAAAAAAAGCAGAAATCAGCGCAACTTCAAGGGCAAAAGTAGTTTTTGTTTCAGCACTTGCCAGAGACGGAATGAACATGATTAGAAAAGAAATTGGGATGTCAAGCGGAAACGAAGCACAAAAAGAAACTGTCATTGGAATAATCGGTTACCCAAACGTTGGAAAAAGCACTTTGATTAATTCACTAGCAGGAAAAGGAAGAGGAAGAGTTGCAACAAGCAGAAAAGCAGGGCTGACAAGAGGATTATCAAGAGTAAAAGTAACTGAAAACGTTTACTTAATTGATTCACCAGGAATTATTCCATTCAAAGAAGAGGAATTTAATTTATTTTTAATTGAATCAAAAAATCCAAACCAATTAACTGACCCTGAACTAATTGCACTAAAATTAATTGAATATTTAGGAAAAGACAGAATTGTAAAAGCATACCAGCTTGATGCAGAAAAGGCCAAAGATGTTGATGAAGACGGATTAATTGAAATGATTGCTGCAAAAAGAAACATGCTCCAAAAAGGAGGAATACCTGATTACAGAAAGGGTGCCAGAGATTTACTTGAAAAATATCAACGACATGAAATTAAGTGAATTTTGATGAATTCTTTGCTTTCAAAAAGAAGAACACAAAAAATTGGAAAAGGCTCATTTGTCACAGCAAGAAGAATACTTCCTTCTTCAAGTGATGCACAAAAAAGAGTTTCCTTAGCAGGACGTGTTGTTAAAAGACTTGTAGGAAGATTTGATTTACATGACGGAATCCGAATAAAAAAGATGATTAAGGAATATACCCAGAAATTAAACCTTGCAAAGGTTCCAACAATACGTACTGATGTAAGACTTGTTCCAACAAAGAAAGCAGGCAAACTGAAATTATTAATGATACAAGATTTTGTTCCACAAGAAAATATTTTGTCAAACAGACTGAAAAAATGTAGTTCTCAAGAAGCGGTTTATTGGTTTATAAAAACAAAAGAAATGATAGAAAATTTGAATGATTACAATAGAACACACCACACAAGACTTGGTCTTGATGCACTATCAAAAAACATAGGAATCGTTGAAGGAAATTTAGTTCTCATTGATTTATATCCCGCATATGTAAGAGGAGAGCAAAAAATAGAGGTTGAAGATATTGCAAAAAGAAAAAGAGGATTTTTTAGGGCAATAAAAAGAAATATCTTTCCAAAAGGAGTAGAAGAAAAAGCCACAAAAACTTTAATTAAAAAAATGGAGTTAGACCTTCTTTTGCGAGATGCACTTTTTGATTTTGAATCAAAACGACCTGAACTTATAGATAAATTTGTTGAAGCACTCTAAAGAAAAAGGTAAAAACATGGTTAGACAATTTACAAAAAATCAAGTGAAAAAACTTCCAGGTCACGGCTGGTTTACTAAACCTCTTCTTGTATTAAGAACAAAATCAAAAAAATCACACTTAGTTGGAAAAGTTTTGAAACAATACAGAGGTGCAATGACTGCAAAAGAAGGAGTAAGAATAAGAAGACTGATTGACAGTTACTCAAAATATTTAACTATTTCAGGGATACCAGTTATTGAAACTCGATGCGTGTTAGTTCCAACAAAGAACGGAAAATACAAGATTAACCAGGTACAGCCTTTTGTTGCCCAAGAAGCAATAATGTCAAATTATTTAGCAACATGCAATAAAGAAAATGCAATAGATGCATTCAAACAGACAATTGAAATTATTAACAAAATGGAAAAATTCAACAGAACCCATTCTGAAAAAATAGGGTTAGGGCCAAAGCCAAGCAACTTTGCAGTAATAAACGGAAAAGTAACTTTAATTGATTTATACCCCCCTCAAGTAAAAAACGGGGATGAACTGCAAGTAAATGATTTACTTGACAGATTAAGAAATAAACCGATAAAAAAAATTGCCCAGCTGGTAACTGATTCATCCAGAAGAATAATTCAAAGAGAAATAAATAAACACTGGGACACAAACGCCCTTAGGGAAAGAGTGCTGTGGCATTTTAGCAAAAGAAGACCAGAACTGATTGAAAGTTTTATTGATGCTATTCCACCTAGATAATTTAAAGCTGTTTAAAAATTTCAATTAATTGTTTTAGCTGAACTTTCTTTTTAATAGAAACTTCTTTTTCCAGGCGAAGTTTTAATTCGTGGATTATTTCATCATTTGCAATTCTCATACAATTAAAGATTTAATAAAAAAGAGTTAAAATACTACCTTTAAGAAAAAATAGTTTTAATTATTGAACTTGCGAACAAATTAAAGTTTCTAAAGTAATTGTATTTTTTCTTGCTTCTTCAAGAGAAATCATAAAATTCTTTCCTGCATTATGAAAATGTTCAAATTTAACAAACAGCCAACCTTCCCGAGGAATCTTCCATCCGACAAAAAATTCTGCACCAGCAGTTTTTGCCCAATTTACTTCATCATTCATAGTAACACAAGGAATTGCCAAGTGCTTCCCCTTCCAAGCCTTGCATTCAATAGCTAAAATTCTGCCATTCTTTAATGCAACTACATCTGGAGAGGGCAAAGGGCTTACTCCGCTCCCTGCAACTCTTAACACTGCAAACCCCTTATCAGAAAGAGTGTGAATTAATTCACGCTCAGCGTTTGCACCTTTATTATAATGAGCCATTTTTATTCACCAAAAAATTATTTTTCTAAAAAAAATTATTGGTAAAGCCCTTTAGGAGAGTGAGCATCTTTTGTAGATAAGTCAACCAACTGTTCTTTACTCAAATTTCGCTTCTCTGCTTTTGAAAGAGTTTTATTTTTTGTTGCTTGTGAATTACGCTCATTAAGAAGTCTTCTTC
Source organism: archaeon (assembly GCA_036170245.1). Lineage (GTDB taxonomy): Archaea > Iainarchaeota > Iainarchaeia > Iainarchaeales > JAAZKV01 > JAAZKV01. Next base: position 23,737 of record JAVHOV010000032.1, read on the forward strand.
GCTCCTTTGAAGCTTCACTAAAAGGATTCTTCTTTTCCACCCATAATCAACTCCATTAAACAAAATTACTTTTCCTCATGAATCGCGCCAGGTAAGTGTGCAGCATTCTTTGAAGCAAGCGCAACTAATTGCTCTTTTGTCAAAGTTTTATTTTCAACCCCGCTGGTTGATTTGCTTGCAGATTGAGAATTACGCTCATTTTGAAGCCTTCGTCTTTCCTTTGAAGCTTCACTAAAAGGATTCTTCTTTTCCATAATTCAAAAACTCCTATTAAATTTAATCATTTATCGCAATATTCAATCTGAATGCATCTTTTGAAGAAAGTGCAACTAATTGTTTTTTGGACAAAGTTTTATTTTCGGACCCTTTGACAGATTCCCCTTTTATGCCAGAATTTTTTTCATTTTGAAGCCTTCTTCGCTCCTTTGAAGCTTCACTAAAAGGATTCTTCTTTTGCATAATATAATCAACTCTAAATAATTACCTACAATAGTGTATATTAGCCTTTAGATTTCTACTTCAAAACTCTGTCAGACAAACGAACCGAATTAACTTCGCTTTTTTCATCCCTTAAAAGAGCTACTTTTGCGTTAAAAAGGAATTTTTTGATTCTTTTAAACAAAGGAAGTCTTCCACTACCTTTATTTTGTTTACCTTCATACGAAAATCTACTCATAATATCACCTATACAAGCAACCTTGAATGATGAAAACGTTTATATTCCCTTCAATTAAGTAATTTAATTACAAAAAGCCCTAAAATTAGGGTTTTGGAATGAGTAAATGAAACACTAAAAAGTGTTTTTTGGATTTAGAAAAAGGTTTGTGCGAGAATGCAATGGAAACAATATTGAACGCTAAAATTGCTACTGGAAAAAATGAATTCAGCATAACATTTGATAAAGAGAAAGAAATTATTTTGATCAAATCGACTGAACAACCAGAAAAAAACAAAGCGAATAAAGAAATCATTAAAGAATTGAAAAAATTCTTCAAAGCAGATATCTGCATTGTTTTCGGACTTACAAGCAAAGAAAAAAAAATTAAAATTTATTTGCCAAAAGAACAAGTCTTAGAAAGACTCAAACACACAAACTAGTTTTAAAAAATCCAAATTTAGGTAATACAAATCAAGTTCAACTAAAATTGAACCCCTGAATTGTTTTATTGATTTACAAATTAAATGCCAAAAAATAAAGGAGAAGTGAGTTTAATGGCTAAGACATATTTAAGCGCTGTGAAATACGAAGTGCTTGCAAATTACGAAGTACAAGGAGTAGTTGAAAAACCAGACATTGTTGGAGCAATATTCGGACAATGCGAAGGACTTTTAGGAGAAGACATGGACCTAAAAGAATTACAACAAGCAGGAAAAATAGGCAGAATAGAAATAACTGTTAACAAAGGAAAAGGAACAACAAGCGGAGAAGTAATAATCCCAAGTTCTCTTGACCAAGTAAAAACAAGTATTCTAGCTGCAACAATTGAAACTGTTGAAAAAGTTGGACCATTCGAAGCAAAAGTAAAAGTTTTGAAAATTGGAGACACAAGAAAAGAAAAAAGAGAAATTATTACAGACAGAGCAAAAGAACTTCTAAAACACATGCAAAAATTTGAAGGAGTAGAAAGCTCAGAAATTGCTGCTGAAATAAAAACTAACATCAGATCAGAAAAAATTATTAACCTAAACGGTTTACAAGCAGGACCTGAAGTAGAAAGTTCTCCTGAAATAATCGTTGTTGAAGGAAGAGCTGATGTATTAAAGATGCTAAGCTACGGAATAAACAACGCAGTTGCAATGAACGGAGGAAATATTGATACTCCATTAATCGCACTATGCAAACTAAAAACTGTAACAGTTTTAATTGACGGGGACAGAGGCGGAGAATTAAATGTTAAGAAATTAGCTTCATTAACAAAAGTTGATTTTGTAGCAAAAGCTCCAGATGGAAAAGAAGTTGAAGAATTAGTACAAAAAGAAATTTTACAAGCACTAAAGAAAAAAGTTCCATTCAGCGAAGCATTCCTAGGAAAAGAATCAAGCGAACAGTCTGGACAATTCCCACAAAGAAATGATTTTAGACAACCTTTTGAAAGAAGAGAATTCCATAATAATAGAGAATTTAGACCAAATAATTTTGGGGGAAGAGACAACTATAGACCGCAAAGCTTCAACGGGCCAAGAGATAATTTCAGACCAAACTTCGAAAGAAGAGAATTTGGGCACAGAGATAATTTCAGACCAAGTTTCAATGGACCAAGACACGATGATAGAGGCCCAAGACAATTCGGGGGAAGAGATAATTTCAGACCAAACTTCGAAAGAAGAGACAACTTTAGACCAAATTTCCAAGCAGGCGGAGAAATTGTTAATACTCCAAGAGTAGAACTGCCTCAGGAAATTCCTAAAGACGTTGAAAAACTAAGAAAAGTTTTTGACAAATTGAAAGGAAAGTCAAAAGCAACACTACTTGATGCAAAGAAAAAGAAAATCAAGGAAGTAGATGTAAAAGATCTATTGACTGAAGTTCAAGCATCAAAGAAAAAAGTGGATACAGTAATGTTTGATGGAATAATCACAAACAGACTTATCGAAGCTGCTATGGCAAAAGGAGTAAGCACAATAATAGGTGTTAAGAAAGGAAATATTACTCCAAACGAAAAAGTAAAAACATTCACAATGTAAATAACTATTTTTTAAGTGAGAAGGAGAAATCCTTCTTACTTATAATATTTTTTAAAATCAAAGCAAGAAATATACTAAGCTACTACTAAAAAAATTTGAGTAATAAAAAATAAGAAGAGGCAAAAGCAATTTTACTTGCTTTTACCATTTAACTAAAACTTTACCTTCTCTTTCCGAAAGGTCTTGCTACTTGCTCAACTTCTTCAATTGGGATTACTAATGCATTACTGAACATTAAGAATAATGCTAGTAAGAACAAAGCTGCCCAAGCAAAGAAACAAGCAACAGGTTCAACTAAAGCAGTTGCAACTTGTCTTGAAGTCATACTTGTCTGCATTGCAGGAATCTGTGCCCCAGTTATTTGGTACAAAGAAGTCTTACAATCTTGAAATCTCATTTCAGCTAACAATTGATCTGAACCAACTAAATTAGTTAATTCGTTTACACCAGAGAACTCAACGCATTTATTGAAATCTCTAACTGACTGCCAAGAATCAAACATCACAGCAGCTGATTGCACAAGCATTAGAACAGTTATTATTCCTAAAAAAACTCCCAAGACCTGAGTCCAGCGAAATTCTTTAGTTCCGAGCCTGAGTAAAATAGTTTTACGCACAAACATCACCTTTAGTAATAACAACCAAAAACCCATATTTAAGCTTATGGCAAAGGGCCAAAATGACAAATAAAATAAACTCTTTAATAACAAAATAAATCAAACAAAACTATTTTCAAAACTATCTAAAAAAGCCCTAATCCCTAAAAAAAAGGCAAAAGTCAAGGTTTAAAAAAACACTCCAAGAAACATTTCTTTAGAGAGCATCAAAGAATGCTTTAAAAAAATAAAATGGGCTCGTAGCCTAGCGGTTATGGCATCACCCTTACAAGGTGGGGGTCGTCGGTTCGAATCCGACCGGGCCCATTTAATAATTATTAAAAAGAGTCAAACTATTTTTTCCAAAAAACAAAACCTTTAACCAAATATTAATAATAACTATAATCTTAGTATAATGCATGAAACAACTTGCATTTCTTTTGCTATTACTATTGAGCATTTCTTTTGTTTACTCAGAAGAAGTTTTAACAACTGATTCGATTTATCCTACAACTATTGGAGAAATGAGTGCAAGAGTTACGCTGTTTGGAAGCGGAACAATAAGTGGACTCAAAAACGGGGAAGAGGCAAAATTTCAGACAATAACTTTCCAAAGCACCCCTCTGCAGGACGTGCAAATAATCAAAGAAGAACTGAATGTAAACGGAACTATTTTTTATCCAAAAACAATACTAGACAAATTCCAAAACAAATATGCTTCTTTTGCCATAACAAAGAATGGGTCTTTTACTTATGAGATAATTGCTGATGTTAACATAAAAGCAGCAACTCCTGAATTAATTGACATGAATATTGTTTCACCAAGCGAAATGGTAAACCAATATACTCTTGCAAGTGAAAAAGTTGAGAGCAGTTCAATAGAAATAATTAACTTAGCAAAAAACAAACTAACTTCAAATAACTTTATTGACACATTAAACACAACTGTTCTTTGGGTAAACGATTACGTAGAATATGCAAAAGGAAGTGAGTTCAATAAATATTATTTACAGCAAAAAAGTGCAGTCGAAACATTACTCAGCAGAAAAGGGGTTTGTGATGAATTTGCAAACCTTGCAACCGCAATGCTTAGAGCCAAAAATATTCCAACAAGACTTGCAATAGGAATAACATTTGATGGAACAGCCTGGGGAAACCACGCATGGATTGAAGTATACAACGAAAAACAAAAAGAATGGCTTCCAAGTGATCCAACATTTAGAGAAACTGGGTTCGTTGATGCAACGCACATAAAAATGGGCTCATTCAGCGATGTATCCCTTTCACTTGCAAAAGCAACTTACCCCCAAACAGCAAATGTTTCCTTTGATACCCAATCAAAACTTCCCACTGTTGAAATAAAAAATTTGAAATACTTTAGTTTAGTAACACTGAAAACAAACGAACAGGAAATAAAAGCAAATACTTGGAATGATATAAACATACAAATCACTAATAATACAAACAGAATTCTAAATGCCCCCTTAAGTATAAGAGAAAATTACAGTGAAATGCTCTTCCAAGAGAAAAGAAAAACAGAAATACTGCAGCCACTTGAAACAAAAGAAGTTACTTTCAAGATATACCCAAATATTAGTCTAGAACAAAATCAACTAGCAAAAGGAACCTTAACATTCAACAGTTTATCCCAACCTGTAAAGCAAAATATTACTATAACAAAAAACTCAGATGGGAATAATGGTGAATTAGTTGTAGAAGACATTACTCCCATTACGCATGAAGGAAAATTGCTAATACAAATAAAAGCCACAAATTACTTTAATTCAGATAGGGAAATCGACTACAATGTAACAAACAGCACTTTCAAAGAGGACTCAAACGCACTAATCCCTAAATTTAGCTCAAAAATACTTGAAGTTGAAATTGATGATTATAAAAAAGAAAATTATCTAGTACAAATAACTACCCCCACAAGCATTTACACTCAAACAATAACCACTGCACAACAAGTCCTAATTACTCCAAAACCACTCGAAAAACAAACGGTAGTGGAACAAAAAATTGATACAACCGATATAAACGGGACAAAAGAGAATCTGCTAAAGAACCCATTAGTCCTAATGATAGGAATACTAATAGTCGTAGGGCTACTCCTAATGGGAATACTTTGGACAAACAAGAGATATGTCTAAACAGTTCAAAAAAGCAGGTTTTTAAACAATACCCGAAAGAAGAATAATTATTGGTATTGCGAAGCAATAACTAACAAACAAAAGCGATCGTTGTCTAGTGGCTATGATTCGTCCTTGCCACGGCCTTGTTAAGGCCGGCGAAAGTATTTGCCCTTTGCCTTAAGCAAAGGACAGAAAACTTAAACTGGTTTTCAAGCTGATTCAACTAGGACGGGGCCCGGGTTCAATTCCCGGCGGTCGCATTTATAAAATAAAAAAAGGAAAAAATATGAATTGCAAATTGTGTGAATCGCCTATCAAAAATTATTCCTCTGAATTTAATCACATAAAAATTGACCAAACACACGAAATAGATGTTTGTGAAGAGTGTATTGAAAAATTTACTAAATGGCGACAACAAATACTCGCTAAACTATTTCCAACAAAAACCATGAAAAAATTTTTAAAAAAATAATACTTCCTCTTACTTTTTAGCGGTCGCACTTATCCTTATTTTTAAGAACTATTTCTGATTAGAAAGAATAGAAGTTTACTTTCTCTTTTTTATTTTACTCTTCTTCGTCACAACAGTTTTCTTGTGCAAAATTCTGTGAGCCAAAATTCTTTTAATTGAAGTTGAAGAATCATGAGTGCTCTTTAATTGAGCATAAACTGAAGTTATTGCATAATGATATGCTATTATACAAGGCGCCAAAGCAAATGCAGCAGCAACCTTAAACCCAAGTGAAATTGCCAAAGGTTCTATTAAAAATATTCTTAAGAAAATTGCTACAAAAACACCTAATGCAAGAGTGACAAAAGAAAACATCAAAAATATTAATACAAGAACCCATAACACAGGAGAAAATGATTTAACCATTTGACCATGAGTAAGAGACCAAGATTTCAGGATAGCCTCTTTAGTCGAAAGCCCATCATTACAAAATATAGTTGAAGAAAAGAAAATTCTTCCAAAATTATAAACTACCATTAATGCATAAATTGAAACTGAAACAAATAGAGGAAAAACCCACAAAGACGCTGGAAGATAAGATGCTAAAATAAAAAACAATGCACTTGAAATTAAATACAAAATTTGAGAAACTCTTAATTTTGAATTAATATTCCAAATAAAAACATAAAAACACTCCAAAAAAACCAATTTTATCAAACCAACTATTTTGCCTAAACTCATGTCAGCTACTTTTTCATTTTTGCTTCTCAAACAATACTGAATAAGCACAATTAAACCTAAAAATAAAGTAAAGTAAAGCACACTGTAAAGACACACTGCAATTGGTTTGGTTGCAGAATTATATACTAAATCTTTCTCAAATATCTGCGGTAAAATCAAAAGAAAAGGCAATGAAACCCAAAAAAATAATAAAAACAATTTAGCTTTTTCAATAGACATCCAAGAATATGCAGAAGCAACAATCTTTTTGTAATCCATAATTTAGAACATGGCTTCTGCCATATAAAAACATTACTATTCAAAC
>JAVHOV010000033.1:0-8236 GCA_036170245.1 archaeon
GAGTATTTGTAACCATTTCATTTCAAAGAAGAACATTGCTTTTTTTAAACTTGCACTTTGTAATTATTTCATGGATATTATAGCAATGATTCTAGTTGTTCTAGGTTTATGTTTATTTGAAACTATTAACAGTGTTGATAATGCTATAATCAATGCTGATGTTTTGAAGGGAATGAGTAAATGGGCAAGAAAATGGTTTCTTCTTTGGGGTTTAATTATTGCAGTTTTTGTTGTAAGAGGATTATTGCCTTGGTTGATAGTGTGGGCAACAGTTCCTCAGCTCGGTCCAATTGGTGCATTAACAGCAACTTTTAGTTCAGATCCAATGGTTATTTCTGCAATTGAATTAGCTGCTCCGTTTTTGTTGGCAGCTGCAGGAACTTTTTTGGTATTTTTATTCTTCCATTGGCTTTTTATGGAGCCTAAAAATTATGCACATGCTCATGAGAAATTTTTTCATGCTCAGTGGGTTTGGTTTTATGCAGTAGTTTCTATTTTATTAGCGGTTTTAGTTTGGTGTGCTTTGAATAATAATCCTGCTCTTTCTCTTGCAATGGTTATTGGTTCAACTGCATTTTTCATAATGCATGGGTTTAAGCAGAATGTTGAGCAGTACGAGCAGGATTTAACTAAGTCAAAGAACGCAGGAATGTCAGATATTAGTAAACTAATGTACTTAGAAATAATTGATGCAACTTTTTCAGTTGATGGGGTGCTTGGGGCATTTGCATTTACTTTAGCAGTTCCACTAATAATACTTGGAAATGGTCTTGGTGCATTTGTAGTGCGAGAAATTACAGTAAATAACATTGAAAATATTAAGAAATATGCTTACTTAAAGAATGGGGCAATGTATTCAATTTTCTGTTTGGGTTCAATAATGCTTCTTGATGCATTTGGATTTGAAATTCCTTCTTTTATATCTCCAATTTTGACTTTCATTATTGTAGGGTATTTCTTTTTCAGATCTTGGGATGAAATAAAGAAACTTGAATACTCAAAGAAAAATAACAAGCAAAAAAAGATAAAATGATTAATCTGATTCTATAACTTCAATAAATAGAGTAGCTGAAAAGTTGCTTAATTACTTTGTTATTATTTCAAAGTTAGTTGTAGTATTTCCTAAACTTGTATTGATATTCAAAGTATAAGTTCCGCTAAACACTGATGCTGATGCGTTTCTTCTGATGATGCATGGTATTTTTCTCTTATCATTAGGAGAAAGGTTTTCCACAACATAAGAAGATTTGTTTACATCATAAAGTGAATCTGGGCAGAAAATGATTATTTCTTTTGAGTCAGTAGTAATATTAAATAGTGTTTCTTTTACTAGGTTCTTTGTAGTATTTGTCAAAATTAAATCAAGTTGAGCATTTGTTACACCTTGAGTAATATCTAGCGGGTTGTTTTTCCAAACTACACTTACGGCAGGATTAAACGAAGGCATACTTACTTCGCTTAAAGAATTCAAAATAATTGGTACTATTACAATTAATAGTCCAATAACTATAAGTGCAATTACTATTCCTATAATTAGTTTCTTTTCCTTATCCAAGTTCCAAGATGGATTTGATGGGCTTGGTAAATCAACTTTAGGCAAGTTTAATCTGGGTCCGTATAGTGACATGCTAAAATTAAGTTCTTAGTATATTTAAAGATTGTTGTGGGGTAAATGAAGGAAGTTAATGGTTTAAGGTAGAGTAAATAATTGGTCATCTTCCGCATGAAATATTCTTGCTCTTACTCCAGCATCCAGCCAAGCGTGCGCATAGGAGGAACTTGCAAGTGCAACTAGCAGTTCGCCTTTTTCTCTGTAATATTTACCATCATTTAAATAATTAGTAGTCATTGAAAGAAAATCCTTGGCTATTTCTTTTTCTTTGTCAGTTAATCCATTCTCAAGCTTTATTTCTTTTAATGCTTTTTCAGTTAGCTTTTGGTATTTATCAACTTTTTTTTCCAGATCTTCTTGTAATGTCATAGTACTCACTTCATTCAAATTTTTTGTTGTGCAGACTAGCAAGCACTTCTTTTTCTTTTTCATTCATTTTTCCTGCAATAATTAAAGTTTGAGGGAATAATTCATAAATTTCTTTTGAGTTAATTATTTCTTCTCTTCCTGCAATAATTTTCTGCTTCTCGCTTCCCATGCCCATTAGTGCAATGTATTTGAAATTGTTGTGCTCTCCTCGTTTCTCTGCGATTTTGTCTAGTACTTCAATTGCTTCTTTTGAATTCATCATTTTTTGTGGAATTTGATCTTTTTTAATATCAAGTAAGCAAAGCGTGTGCAAACCCATTTTTTGGTTTTCTTTTATTTGATCATAAAAGCTTTCAGGTTCAAATCCTGGAATATGATAGCAAATAGTAATAGTTCTGCCAAATTTGTATTCATCTAATCCTGACTCAGCAACCATATTAGTAATTGAAATTCCAGGGATTACTTTGTATTTGATTCCCTTTTCTTTTGCATCAAGAAGTATTTGTATATGTGTTGTTGCTGTTAAGGGATTACCAAAAATCAATAAGCCTATGCTGTTTTTGTTTGCACTAAGTAAAGCTGATTCAAAATTCTGTTCTATTTCAGTTCTATTAAGTTCCATTATATTTTTTCCAACCATTTCTTTTAATTCATTAATAAATCCTTGGGCATATTGGGAAGTGTATACTTCAACAAAAACACTGTCGCAGGATTTGATGGTTTCAATTGCTTCTAAAGTTAAGTGACTTGGCTTTAACCCTAATCCGATTAAATATATCATAATTCTCAAATATTCTTTCCTCCCCAAATCATTTAAATATAGCCTTTGCGCTAAATCTACTATGCATAGTTTACGTCCAAGAAATCCTAGTATTCTTAGAACTAATAAATATCGTTTGGCGACTGATCCTATTGTTGCTAGAGGATTTAAAAAAAGACAATCTCCTGCACCTACTTTTGCTAAAGGAAAACAATTTCAAAAAAGAAATCCTCAAATCTTTAAATTTGTTGGAAATAATGTAAGGATTTCTCAGATTTTTCCTTCAATCGGAGAAAGAAAAATTGCAAGAGCTATTTCAATTGAATTAAATAAACCAAGCACAACTTCTAGGCTTGATATTTGCACTAGTGTTACAAGAATGTTTAAAGGTGCAACACTTGATTATGGAACTCGAAGGTATCCTATTGCAGAAAGCAAGGTAATGAGTGTGCTTAAGAGGTTAATTAGGGAAGGGCTAGTCGAAGTAAGAGTTTGAAGCATTAACTGGCTTCTTTTTTATTAGTTTAAAATAATATTAAATTAATCCAATTTTGAATAAACTTGCAAGTCCCGTAGCAAATCCTAATATTGCAATTATCACTTTGACAAATCCAATTATATTTTTCCTATTTAGACTCTGTCCTGGGCTGCTTGAATGTTTGTTGATTGATTCTTTTAAATAATCATCCAAACTATAGCAAATCAAAACTGCTAAAATTAATTTTATTGCTGAAAAAAGTGCAGGGTGAATATTGATTACCATATTTGATATTACATGCTGTTCTGAAAAATTGAAGAAAGTTATTGCAATCACGCTTGCAATCCCATCAATTGCTTGGCCTCCAACAATAAATATGTTCAAAGGATCTTCCAAAATTCTATATGAGGTTAATTTGTCAATTATAAAGCATACTGCGTAAGTTACGATTGCAATCAAAACAATTGTTCCAATAAACCAACTCCAATTATTGAATTTGCTCAAATTAAACAATACTAATGGCAGTGCAACAATTAGTCCAAAAATAAATAATCTTTTATGGTTTAGTTCATCCCAAACTTTTGCTATTAATAATCCTAAAACAACAATTGCAAAAGTTAAAATCCATACTCCTGGAGTAAACAACCAAAAGCCTAACTGTGTTGGGTCAGCAGTTTTAATAATTCCTTCAATAATCAAGTTTCCGCTTTCAATTTGGTGCATTAAAACTCGTAGTGAAATTCCAATCAAAATGTAGGGGCTTATTGCAAGGAAGAACTTTTCATCAAATTCTACTTTTTTTCTTAAAATAAAATAAATTATTGAAGATGCAATTATTAGAAGAATAATATAAGTTATAGTATTAACTAAATTGTATCCTTGCATTTCAGGATTCATTATTGGATTAATGAAGTAATCTATTATGAAATTAGCGTCCATGGGTAACTTTAAATTCAAAACCTTATTAATACTAACTATGAGTGAAGAAATGAAAAATAGCAAAAAGAAGTATTCCTTCTCTCTAAAGGAAGCACTTTTGCCTTTGCTGAGCGAAAAAGAGAAACCGTTTGCCCCTAGTGCTTTTGATACTTTTGGAAATATTGCTGTTATTGAAATTCCTCGCGAATTAACCAAAAGAAAGAAATTAATTGGAACAACTTTGCTTAAAGTTCAGCCAAGGTTTGAAACTGTTTGTTCTATTGAAAGTAATCACGAAGGGAAATATAGAATTCAAAAAGTTAAAGTAATTGCTGGTAAAAAGAATTTGGTTGCTGATTACAAGGAAAATGGATGTGCTTTTCAAATACCTTTGGGAAAAGTTTTCTTTTCTCCAAGATTAAGCGGGGAAAGGTTAAGGATTGCTTATTTAGTTGGGCCAGGTGAAATTGTTGGTGCTTGGTTTAGTGGGGTTGGGCCTTATCCAATAGTTATTGCAAAGAATTCAAAAGCAAGTAAAATTATTGCAATTGAATTAAATCCTGTTGCCCATAAATTTGCGGTTGAGAATGGAAAATTAAACAAAGTGAATAAAGATTGTGCGAAAGGTAAAGAGAGGGTTGTCTTTATCAAAGGGGATGTAAAAAAGGTTTATAAAAAATATAAAAAATTGTTTGACAGAATCGCAATGCCTCTTCCTCATACTGGATATCAGTTCCTAAAAGAAGCTTTTGCTTGTATCAAGCCAAATGGAATAATTCACTTTTATGAAATTGTTGTTAAAGGTGATTTAGCTACTCCAACAGAACAAATAATAACTGAAGCAAAGAAAGCAAAAAAGAAAGTGGAAATTATTCGAACTTCTCGAGTTAGACAGTTTTCTCCGACAAAAGAACAGGTTGTGTTTGATATTAAGGTTTTGAATTGAATAATTGGCTTGGTTTAATTCCTTAAATCGAATTTATAAATTAATTCTTCCTTTTTATTTTTGGTGAGTTAAATATGGTTCTAAATTTAATTTTCTTAGGCCCTCCTGGGGCAGGTAAAGGTACTGTTGCGCAGGCTGTAATGGACAAGTATAAATTGGTTCAAGTTTCTACTGGAGATTTGTTAAGAGCTGAAGTTGCAAGCGGTTCAAATTTAGGTAAAAAATTAAATGAGATAATGACTTCTGGTGCACTTGTAGGGGACGATTTAGTAAGTGAAATGCTTTCAAAGGATTTGAAGGTAAAAGTAGCAAACCCTAATTTTAATGGAATTATTTTTGATGGTTTTCCAAGAACCCAAGCTCAAGCACCTATGCTTGAATCTATTCTTGCAAAATTCAACCAAAAATTAACAGCTGTAATTTACATTGAATCTTCAAAAGAAAGTGTAGTGAAAAGGCTTTCTTCAAGATGGACTTGTGAAGTATGTAAAAAAGTGTATAACACGGTTTCTCTTCCTTCAAAAAAAGTTGGTGTTTGCGACGATGATGGAGCAAAATTAATCCAAAGAGAGGATGATAAACCAGAAACTATTGCAAAACGATATGATACTTTTATTGAGAAGACTTCTCCTTTGATTAAGTACTATGAATCAAAAGGACTTCTTCACAGGTATGATGGTAACGTTCCTCCTGGGCCTTCAATTGTTGCCGCTGAGAAGATTATTGCAAAAATTGCAAAGAATTAATTGAAAAAGTATTTTTTGGAAGTATTGAATTAAATTTCAATACTTTCTCCAATTTCTAAGAATTTATATTTAAGTTTATTTTTTTCAAGTTCAAATTTAAGTTTTGATTTATCTGCTGGAAGATCTGGATTGTCAAAGTGAATTGGAATTACTATTTCTGCGCCAGTTGATTTTGCAAATAGCGCTGCTTCTGTAGGACTTAGAAAGAATCCTTTATTGTTGAAAGGTAAGCAGATGATGTTACAATTATAGTTGTTTGTAAAAGAAACTGTGTCTCCTGTGTGGTAAAGTTTTTTCCCTTCAATAGCTAAAATATATCCCACTTCTTCTTTCACCGCTCCTCCTCCATGAACTGCTTTTACTGCCTCAGCTTTTATTTCTCCTAAATTAAATTTATCTCTTTCCTTAACAATTTCAAATTTAGTATTAGGGTATTCTTTTGCAGTTTCGCTTGTTGCATAGATAATTGTTTTATTTGTAATTATTTTAGAAACAGCATTTTCGTCAAAGTGATCGTAGTGCTTATGGGTAACTAAGATAAAATCTGGGTGCATCCATTTCTGGATTATTTTTTCATCCAATTTGATTGAACCTGGGTCAATTAGTATTTTTTTGTCCTCTGATTCAATCATTAGGCATGATTGTGCGAATTTAGTTATTTTCATAAAAAACACTTTTTTTCAAAAGCATTAATTTATTTAATTGCATCCCAAATAATATTGTCTCTTGCGTTAACACTTACACCGTTACTTCCTATCATGAATGGGTGTGGGTTTGCATCGTGCTGTGTTCCTCTCATTTTTCTGACAAACAAACTTCGGTTAGGTGGAGTGAAATATAATGCAATTACTCCATCAACAACAAATTCTTCTACTCCAAATGAAGAGAAAGTATTTTTTGTTGCTTGTGTTTCTGCAGTAAGTAATGTAGTGCATCCAAAAGTCTTTAAGCTGTCAGCTAATTTGAATAGAGTAGTTCTTAGCATGCTTGGTTCAAGATATGCTCCAAATACTGTTGTAGAATCAATTACTAATCTTTTAGCATTAATTTCTTTTACTTCTCTTTCAATTTCTTTTAGTTCTTCAGCAAGTCTTTCTTCCAAAGTTTCTTTTTGACTAGTGAACTCCATACTCATTTTGTAAATAGTAAACATTCCTTGATCTTGCAGTGATTTAATATCCCACTGAAACGATTCCATGTTCCATGCAATATCTCTGATATTTCCTTCTAATGTAACAAATACTCCTGGTTCGCCGTATTTTAGTGCTCCTTCATATAGGTATTGAGTAGTCAAAATAGTTTTCCCTGTTCCTGCTCCACCTGTAATTAGAACATTACTTCCTTTAGGAATTCCGCCGTTTAATAATTCATCAAGTCCAGGTATACCAGTTTTTGTTCGTTCCATTATCAATCACCTTTGAATGCTTTTGATAAATGAGGGGAAAAGTGGTATTTAATGGTTTCGAGGCTCAAAAAGAAAAGTTAATATCTTTGTGTTCTCTAATTATTTCATGCCTAAGCATTTATCAAAGAAACAAAAAGAAGTAGAAAATTCAAAAGCTGATGGGGAGTTTGATGAAAATTCAACTAGTGAAGTTATTGCAGAAACTGCTGAAGAAATAGTTGAGAGAGATTATTCCAAAATGGATTTAGTTGATTTGATTGATCAACCTGCCTGGAAAACAATTCTATTGGATTTGGTTGAAACTGAAAAGATGAATCCGTGGGATATTGATGTTATTGTTTTGTCTGAAAAATATTTAAAGAAAATTAGTGAACTTGAAGGAAATAACTTGAGAGTTCCTGCAAATGCGATTCTTGCTTGTGCAATTTTAGTTAAAACAAAATCAAAATATTTGAAATTGAGTTCTTTGGAAGAAAAGGAAGAGAAAGTTGAATTGACTCCTGAACAAAAGGAAATGATGCTTGCGCAAATCCCTGATTTAATGAGCGGAAGAATGTCACGAGAAGGAAGAATTACTCTTGATGAACTTGTAATGAGTATTGAGGATATAATTCAAAGAACCACTCCTAAAAAGAATTCTTCAAGAGTTATTCCAAGAATCGAAATTAACTTTGATTCTACTTCAATTGAAGAAAAATTGGATGCTGTATTTCAATTAATAAAACAGAAAGTTGATTCTCAAGGAATAGTTTTGTTCAAGGATTTAGTTGAATCAAATGAAGTTGATAGCATAGTTGATGTTTTCCTTCCTGTTTTATTTTTGATGAACAGTGGAAAGTTAATTGCTTACCAAAATGAGTTTTTTGGGGAAATATTTGTTCAGTTGATAAATGAAGTGCCTTTGGAAGAAACTACTACTTCTGCTTCAAGTTGATTTTTTATTGCCCTTAGGCTCTGTAGAAATGATTTATAAACAGGCATAAATAGAGGGTTGCCCCTCTA
>JAVHOV010000034.1:0-6428 GCA_036170245.1 archaeon
CTTTTCAAAAAATTAATAAAGCTTTACAAGATTTAAAGAATGGAAAATCTTTTGGTATCATCTTTCAAAACGCATTTGTGTGTAGTATTGCAAACCCCGCATCCAATGCAGTATCCTATTTTTTTATCTCTTAAAAAAATCTTTTCTACTTGGTTGCCTGCTTCCTTTGCCCCAAGCAAAAACTGGTCGCATAGTAAATCTGAGTTACCCCCTTTTCTAGGGCTGCCTGATAAAATCAATACTTGCTTCATTTCATTCACCTATTTAAAATAATTACGGCCAAAGTTGAATATATACTAATCCCCCTTTAAAACAGAAAAATTTTGCAAGTCAGATTTATATACCTTTAATTCATTCATTATTCAAATGGAACCAAAAATTATCTGTACTATTGGCCCTTCTTCACAAAAGCCTAGCACATTAGCAAAAATGGCAAAAGCAGGAATGAATATTGCAAGACTTAATACTAAATACGGTACTGAAGAGGAGTTTGACAAAATAGCGCATGAGTTAAGAAAATTGGGTGTTGAGATTTTATTTGATGTAAAAAATGCAAAAGCTCTAAATTGGGTTAAAAAGAAGCACTTTAATTATTTAGCAATTTCTTTTGCTGAAACCAAACAGCAGATTAACAAAGCCAGAAAGGAACTGAATAACCCTAGGATTAAAATTATTTCAAAAATTGAGACAAAAAAGGGGATACGAAATATTGAGCAGCTGATTGATGCAAGTAATGGCATAATGGTTGCAAGAGGAGATCTTGGACGAAATATGATCCTAGAGGAGTTGCCAATTTTTCAAAAAGTAATTATAAAAAAATGCAATCAGAAACAGAAGTTTGTTGTTACTGCAACTGAAATGCTTCTTTCAATGACTAATTCAAAAATCCCTGAGCGAGCTGAAGTAAGCGATGTGGCTAATGCAGTTTTGGATGGCTCAAATGCTTTAATGCTTTCAGAAGAAACTGCTATTGGAAAGTACCCCGTGGAAGTAGTTAAGACAATGAAGAAAATTATTTCAAAAACTGAGAAGAACAAGAATCTGCTTTATCTGTGCTAAGAAAAAAGAAACATTTAAATACAAGATGTTAGAATAATATAACATGTTAGATATAGTTAACATAGGGTGAATTGTAATGAGTGAGAAGAAGTTTTGGAATGAAAAAAATGTTATTACAATAGGGATGGTTCTGACTTTTTTTGGTCTTGGACTTCAAATAATTTTTTTTGACTCAATAGCACCAGTAGGAAGTTTCTTTTCAACTGTAGGAATACTTCTTGTATTTAAAGGATACTTAGTGCAAAAGAATTCTGATAAACTAAAAAAGGATGAAAGGTCAAGAAAAATCGGAGCATGGGCAGCATCACATTCTTGGATTGTCACTGTTCTTGCACTTGTTTTAATATTTTGGGTAAATAAACTAAATATAATCCCGCTTGGAACTGATGCAGTAATAGGGCTGACTTACATTGTAATGGTGGTGTCTCTTTTGGGTTATAAATATTATTTTGACAAAAAGGGGGACATTGAATGAAAACAAGAATTAAAGAATTTCGCCTAAAGCAAAACCTTACTCAGGAACAGCTCGCCCAAATAGTAGATGTTCGAAGGGAGACAATAGTTTTTCTTGAGCAGGGCAAGTATAACCCTTCATTGAAGTTGGCTCATGATGTAGCAGTCGCACTCAAGACAAAAATAGATGACTTGTTTTTGTTTGAAGAAAATTAACCTCCCTAAATATTTTTTTTAGAATTCAAATAATATTCCTAAATGAACCCCTTATTTTATAGAATGCTTGGCCTATTTCTTCCCACTACCAAAAAACACTTTTTTTATTTTCCCTTAATTTTTCTATGAGTAAATAAATCTTTGGCAGTTTTACTTCGCAATGCTTTTGTGAATTCGCTTCTTTTAATCCCTTTGTAAATCTCCCAAACACTAAATCCCCTGTTCTTAAGTTGTTCAAGCCTATACTTTGAAGGATTAACATGAGTCACAGTTTCAAATTTTGGAAATACTCTTCTTGCCTCTGCCTCTACTCTCGCACAAATTCTTTCAGCAATTCCTTTTCCAACAAAAACAGGATTTGGAGTGCCTCTATTTTGAGGGATAGGGTAATATGAAATTATATTAAGTTTTTTTAGGTTTGGAAAATATTCAAGAACTATTCCGCCAAAACTTGTTCCAACCTCAAGACGCGCTTGAAGAATCGAGTCTCTAATTATTTGAGAAGTTAAAAATGTTTTTGAAGGAGAACCATTTGCAACCCTCACACTTGCAACAATAAGTTCTGTCTTTTCACCTTTTTTTGAAACAGGCAAATAACCAATCTTTAATCCTAATACTGGTTGCATACAAAATACTTTTACTTTACTCCTTATACTTTAATCTTTCTTCTGTTTTTTATTCTTAAAGCTTAAATACTTCCTTTTGAGTTACTTATAGTAAGAAAGTGATTTTTTTGTTTAAGAGAATAAGACCAAAAGCAATTGCAAGTTCCATTAGCAAGAAAGCCAAAGCTTCTAATTGGATAGGAAAGCATTCAAAAGTAATTGCAGCAGGCACTGCCTTAACTGCAGGAGCAACAACTGCAATTCTTGAGAAAAGCTTCAAAATTCCACTAAGTCTTGCTTCCACTTATTTTGCTTACAAAGTAAAAGGACCTCTTGAAGCACTGGCAAATAAAGGAATTTCAAAGCAAGTGAGTAAATGCATTGGTAGACCAAGACTCGCAAAACAAGTAGAACTAGCCCAAAAGGATGAATTCTTAAAGTTCTTTTTTAATTCAGCAGGGAAAGTTAGTACAGAACAAGAAAGGGAAGCATTTACTAAATTATTGAATTTGGGGGCAACTGAAAAAGATTGGGTTACTTTAAAGAGAGTGTTTTCAAGGGCGCATAGTGAACTCCAATCAGAAGTTTCAAAGAGTTTCTTTTTGGATTCAAAAACGCACTCAGTTCAGCCAACCATTACTCCAAAAATTATACAAAACAGCTTTATCAAAAATTAGGCAGAGTGGCATTAATGACAGTGAAATGCAATATGAAATAGCTAGAATTACTTATGCCCCTGCAATTGATTTGGCAATTAGAAAGCACGCTTTAAATATAACCCTTAGCCAGAGAAAAGAAATTATCAGTGCAACTAAATTAATTCTTGAGCGAATTATTCAAAAGAACAGATTCAAATCAAAATCCTTTAGCGAAGATGCAATACTAAATAAAGAAGCAGAAGTATTAGTTAGAATATTAGGTTCCAAAGCAACTCTTTTTGCAAATGAATCAGGGTTAATTGCAGAAAATTTGTTGGAAAGAATAATGCCTGCGATCCAATTGCAAATGATTTTTGATAGGATAAATTTAGAATTCAAAAAGAGACCCTAATTATTACAGTTCCTTGTCATCTTCTCTTAGCTTAATGTACTTCATTGGGTCAACTATATACTTCAAGTGAGGGTGGTTCTTTGGTAAGTATCCATCCATTCTGTCAATGTCATTCATGTACAAATCATCAAACTTTTGAGTGAATATCTGTATGTGTGTGTGAGGATACCATCCGCCGTTTTCAGTCATTTTACCAGTTTTTGCAACAATTTCACCAGCACAAAAATTGTCCCCTACTTTGATTTTGAGCTTGTGAGCCAAGTGCGCATAGATCATGTAATGATTGGTTCCTTCAATCTTAAATTTCACTCCAGCACCCCATCCCCCACCCTGGTTTGGGTCAAGAACTATGTTCTCTACTTTTGCTGCAACTGGCAAAGCAACGCTTGTTCCGATTGGAACGTTGTAATCAATTCCTAAATGAATAAATGAATTAGTTGGTTCAAGGTAACTTCCTTTCCAAATGTTTGATCTGTCTTCAAATAATCCGCCGTAACTGTAATTGGTTTTGTATTTTCTGTGCAATAACTCAATCCATTTTTTGCACTGATTGTAATCGTTGAAATCAACTTTTGGATATTTCTTTGATTCTTTATCCAAGTTTATTTTTATCCACTTTTCTTTTTTTAATTTTGGAAAAATATTCATGAGAAATTTAATGTTCAAACTTCTTTTTATATGTTTCTAATTTTTTTGAGGAAAAGGTTGATTTTTACATAAAATAAATAATTTAGAATTAAAAATAGTTTTAACTTAATTGAGGATAATTCCCAACGGCACTATTCCATATTGTTGGATCCCAACTCGAAATAGGAGAATTAGTTAAATTTCCCTTAAAATAATCTACTCCGCTTGAACTTACAACACTAGGACTTGCAGAATAAAGCATTACATTAGAACCATCTATATAATATGAATTTATTATACAAGTAGATGCACAAGTAACTGAACCAATAAACTTACCAACACTTGAACCTGTTGATGTCACAATAGGAGTAGAAAATGAATTAGTAATTCCAGTTAAATAAGTGTACCCATAACCAGCTAAACCCCCAACATAAGAATTGCTTCCAGCATAAATATTCTGAATTGAAGAGTATGAATTTGTTATTGTACCTGATACCGAAACATATCCTACAAGACCCCCAATAAAATCACCATAAGATTTTGTTGCAGAAATAAAACTTCCTCTTGCAAATGAATTCTCAATTCCTTTAGAAGAATCTCCGACCAATCCTCCAATACGTCCACCGTTAGTTGCTCCACTATAATTCCCAAGAGACGCATTAATATTAACATCACTAAAACAACCACTAACAAATCCAGCCTTACCAACAAGCCCTCCGACAAACATCCCATTAAGAGATTCATAACCTTTAGTTATATCAATATTATCAACTAAAGCAAATGAATTGTAAACATTTCCATCCATACTTCCAACAAGCCCACCAATATTTCCAACGCTAGTTCCATTAGCAAAAATATAATTTATATCAGCACTAGAATCCCTAATCCTACTGCCTGAAGAAAGAAGTTGCCCAATCAGACCACCCGTATAAGCATTTGTAACATAAATTTTACCCGTAACTGCGGAAGTACCTCTATTCAATAAAATTCCTGTTGTGGCCGAACCACCAACATAACCAATTAACCCACCAACATAGTTGGCACCACGGATAGTATTAGTAGTTGAACTCAAATTGTTATAATCAACAAAAGACGTTAGAGAAGCAACAGTCCCAATAAGTCCCCCAACATAATAACCAGAAGCATTAATATCACCAAAGACCGCATTAGAATCCATTACTCTTCCAGTTACATACCCTACTAATCCACCAATAGAATTGCCACTAGATTTTGTTGCAGAAATAAAATTACCCCTAGAATAAGAATTACTAATTCCGTTAGTAGAATAACCAACTAACCCTCCAACATATGGGCCACTGTATGCCCCAAGTGAAGCATTAATATCTACCACACTAAAAGACCCATTAATGAAATTAGCATTGCCTGCAAGTCCCCCAAGGTAAGCATTTGATGATCCACTTTTATTCAAATCAATTTTACCAACAAATGAAGAATCATAAATATTACCATCTGTTTTACCAACCAAACCACCAACATATTGAATATCCCCAGTACCCACATAAATATAATTAACATCACTAAGATTACAATTTCTAATTGTAGTTCCGATTGATACTGTTCCTCCAATTAAACCACCAACATTAGAACCAGTAGCAGAAACTCTGCCGTAAACATTAGCATCCAAATTATTAAATAAAACTCCGATAGTATTAGAAGAAGCAAAATTACTCATACCCCCAACCAAACCACCAACATAATTACCCCCACTCACCAAACCAACACGCACACTAGAATCATTAAAATCACTCAAACCACTATAACCATAAATAGCACCAACCAAACCACCAACATACGAATACGTAGCATACGAAGCAGAAACACTACCAACATCCGCAAACAAACCCCTCAAATGATTACCAGCCACAGTAACAGAATGACTACCAATCAAACCACCAACAGTAGCATAACCCGAAACACTATCAAACACAACATTAGAATCAAAAACCGGACCATCAGTCTTACCTGCTAAACCCCCAACATAAGAACCACTAGATTTTGTTGCAGAAATAAAACTACCCTTAGAATAAGAATTACTAATCCCTTTAGTAGAATTACCAACTAATCCACCAACATATGGGCCACTATATGTTCCAATTGAAGCATTAATGTTTACATCACTAAAAGAACTGCCAACAAATCCAGCCTTACCCGCAAGACCTCCAAAATAAGAATCTGCAGATCCATTTTTGTTCAAATCAATATTATCAACTAACGCAAATGAATCATAAATATTTCCATCAGTAGTACCAACTAAACCACCTACATAAGAACTATTTCCAATAACATAAATATAATTTATATCAGCACTAGAATTTCTAATTGTAGTTCCGATTGATACTGTCCCTCCAATTAAACCACCAACATTAGAACCAGTAGCAGAAACTCTGCCGTAAACAT
>JAVHOV010000034.1:6528-8212 GCA_036170245.1 archaeon
CAGTAGCATAACCCGAAACACTATCAAACACAACATTAGAATCAAAAACCGGACCGCTTGAATAACCAATCAAACCACCAACATAATTTCCATAAGATTTTGTTGCAGAAATAAAACTACCCCTAGAATAAGAACTACTAACTCCCTTAGTAGAATAACCAACTAATCCACCAATATATCCTCCATTAGTACCCCCACTATATGCTCCAATAGAAGTGTTAACATTTACATCACTAAAAGAACCACTAACAAATCCAGCCTTACCAGCCAAACCCCCAAAATAACCATAAGATCCAGTAGATTTATTTATATCAATATTTTCAACAAATGAAGAAGAATTGTAAATATTACCATCAGTACTTCCAACTAATCCGCCAACATATTGAATATCCCCATTACCGCCAAAAATATAATTCGCATCAACACTCGAGTCTCTAATTGTAGTACCAATTGAAAGAGTACCTCCAACAAGCCCACCAACATAAGACCCGCTAGAATAAATTCCATCAGAGATATTAGCATCTAAACGATTGAATAAAACACCAGAAGTATTAGCAGAAGAAAAATTAAGCATTCCACCAACAATTCCTCCAACATAAGAAACTCCTCTGACCGAATTCACATTCACGCTTAAATTATTAAAATCAACTAATGAACCATACCCATACACTTGTCCAACAAGTCCTCCAACATAACTTCCAGTCCCTTGTATTGAATCAAGAGCTGCAGAAGAACTTAGCACTTTTCCAAGAGTCTGTCCAATTAATGAACCAACATTACTTCTACCAATTACAACTGGTTCTTGAAGATAAACATTTTGAATTATTCCTGTAGAATCAACACACCCAAAAAGACCTACTGAATCAGTGGTTGATCTATTAATATAAAGTCCAGATATTGAATGTCCTGCCCCATTAAATTTACCAGTGAACCTTGTACTCCAAGTCCCAATTGGTAGAAATCCAGCTCCACTATTGTACAAAGCTCCGCCATTATGAGTATCAGCATAACAATTAATATCTTGAGTTAAAATATAATTTCGCCCTCTTGTAGTACTATTTATATCAATTGCCTGAATTTGTTGGCAAGTTGATAATTGTACTGAATTTGTGCCTATTGAAAATAGTCTTGAAGTTGAATTATCCCATGACGCATCATTTGTACAATTAAGGTCCCAATTAAAAGACCCTTCATCCACAGACATTCCATAAGTAATAGTATTTGCTACCCCATTATTCAAATTATAATAAGTATTTGAATCAGAACCAATATTCAAAGTGCAAGATGAAACTACTCCATTTGAACTAGTGGGAGTAAATTCAAAAGAAATACTTCTTTGGTAAAAAATTGTTTTATCCTCAGGAGAACTTAATGAAATAGAAATAGTTGGAAGAGCAGTAGTAACTGCAAAGTGTAGCGAAGATTCAATAGTACTAATATTAGAATTACCATCAACACATTGTACATTCCAATCACTAGTAGGAATGTCGTTTGCAAAAGTGTGCCTTACAATATTTTCTCCACTAACAATTCCTGTGTAAGTATTGGAATCCTCTCCTACATAAAGAGTGCAAGAAGCAATTGCATTTGTCTCAGTTACATTAAAATTAAAATCGACAATTCGGCTAGGTGAATTACCACACCCTAAAGGGTGTGGCTTCTTATTGTTAGCGCGTTTAGAACG
>JAVHOV010000035.1:0-30230 GCA_036170245.1 archaeon
TAATTCACTGCAAGTATTAAATACAACCAGCAAATACAATATTACTGAATGGGCAGATTTGCAAACGGAATGAGAAAAGTTGGAAGAGGCTTTGTTAAAGCAGGAACTGCTTTTAGCGGACTAAGTAAAACAACTAAAAGAGTTGCAAGAGGAGCCGCACTTGGCGCAATAATTGGCGCAGGAAGAGGAAACACTAGCGGAGCTTACAGTAATAATTACCGAGCTACTCAAGGAGCATTAAGAGAAGGAGCAAGATCAGTTCTTGTAGTACAAGCAGAGAAACAAGCAAGAGAAAAAGCAGGAAGATTTGACAGAGCTTTAATGAATGCAGGACTAAAAGCATCACTAACTCCCCAGCAATTGGCACAAATACAAAACGAAGCAAGAACTTACGGCGGACCGGTTAGAACTATAAAAAATATGCCAAAAGCACCAAGTTTTGATTTAACAGGAAAAGGAGCAAGAAATGCAGGAAGAGGAGCAGCTACTGGGGCCGCAGCACTTGGCGGAAGCGTACTTACACTTTCAGCAATAGCAGCAATGAAAAGAAGAAGAGCACAAAGAGCTCAGCAAAGACAACCTCCCCAGCAAGGACACCCATAAAAGAGATTCTACAAGTTTTTTGTGACAATTAGCTGATTGTCGAAACAAATTAACTCAATTTAAATATTCATATATCCATTTTAGTTTAGAGTGAATAAAAAAAATGGTTAAAGTAATTGACAAAAAAGTTGCACTAAGTGCTGAAGAACTGCATTTACTCGGAGAGGGAAAAGAATACGAATTAATCCCTAACCAAAAAGGAGTTTTTCTGCTGATTGAAAAACAAGTTATTGCAAAAAACGAGGGCAAACAGGTTTGTGTAAGTGTACCTCATCATGAAGAACTAACTAATCCTTTAGAAGATGAGAAAGAACAAATAATCGGATTAATAAAAAAAGGAAAACTCTCTGAACTTGTTGAAGGAAAATTTGAAGAACTTTTAAACGACAAACAGAAAAAAGCACTTATGGAATTAATCACTGAAGGCGAAATATTTATTTTCAAATTAAATGAAACATACAAGAGAGGAGTTTATAGAGTAAAAGAACAAGAAGCAAACGAAAACAGAAGCAAAAAAGATTCTGAAGATTTCAATGCACCGGAAAAAACTCTGGAAGAGTATACAATTGAAAACGACGGATTTTTGGCAGCAAAAAATACTGATAAAGCAAGATCAATCTCTTATGAGTATGAAGGTCAAATAAAAGAAGGACTCTTAAAAGGAATCAGAACATTTGAAGGAACTTATTATTTGCTTGAAACTGATTTACTAAAAATGGGAATAACAAAAATAGGAAATGCATTTGAAGGAATAAAATCCATGACAATTGAAGAACTCGCACAGAAAATTAATTATTCAAAATTACTAACTAAAATAATATGCGAATTTTTAAAAGAAGAAGGAGAAGTCTTGGAAAAAAGAAAAGGCCAATACGCATACATTAAATAAAAACTTTAGGAAAAACTCTTCATTCACTAAGAATATAAACATTCCAGTCACAAATTAATTATTGCTAAAAGCAGTATGGGGTTATAGTGTAGTGATACCCAAACGGAGCCTTTTTAGGAAAAAGGTCATTGCAAACAAAAGTTTGCGATGCTTCGCAAAAGCACAAAATGCTTTTGCTCAGTCGCGAAAAAAAATCACTAAAAAAATACCGTGGGGTTATAGTGTAGTGGTATCACGGTTCCCTCCAGAGGAACAGATCGGGGTCCAATTCCCCGTGACCCCATTAACTCTATTTTTAATTATCAACCAAAAAACAAAACAGTAGTCTTTTTGGACCCCAATATTTTTTCTAAGAAAAAGTATTGCGAGTTAGACTCCGTGACTCCATAACATAAACTTGATCATCAATCAAAAAACAAATTCTTATTAATTACAAAAACTTACCATAATTATGCCTGTAAAAATAAAACAAAGTTTTGTCCCAAAATCAAAAATAGGTTTAACTGATTTATCAATTGCAAGAAGAATTATTATGGCTCCAAACGCAAGTAGGTTTGTCGGAAATGAAAAAAACATAATTGAACAAATAAAAAAATCAAAAAAGCAAAAGCACTATTTGCAAGCATTAAGATTTGAAGATTTATTACTTACAGCACTCTTGAAAAAAAAAGCAAGTGTCAAACAGGTAAAAGCGTGTTTGGAACAAATGATTGAAGATGCGCAAAAAGGAAATCATTCTGCTGAACTTAAACTTGCTGCACAAAGATATGAAGATTTGGATTTTATTCTCAAAAGATTTGGATACAAAATAGATTAATACCTTACTTGAAAATTAGTAAATTTCTCGCTTGATTTAATTTCTTCAATTGCAATATTATCCACTCTCACCCAATAAGCAGGATGCTTTAATTCTTCAATTAATTCCTTTACTTTTTTTTCTTCACCAAAGAAAACTGCTTCAACTAAATCAGCTTCCCATGAATTTCTTACCCAACCTTTAACTCCAAATGAATTGGCTTTCTTTAAAACCAAATATCTAAAACCAACTCCCTGAACTCTTCCAAGAAAATTTACATGAACACAATAATCTTGCATGCATCAAATATAAATTAATGAAAATAAAATTGTATGCACTTCAAATTTTTTGTTAAACCATTTACTATAAATAGGAGTTAACTCAAATTACTATTTAATGATTTTATGCCTGCAAAGTTACCAAAACAAAAAAGAATTTTTGGAAGAAAACCGCAAAAGAATTTAAGAAGACTTGAAAGATTTACTGAAAAAGGAAAAATTTTAGGATATCTTGGAGATAAAAGCGCAATAAGTCAGGAACTTGAATTAAGAAGAACACTATTAGAAATGAGTCCAAAGGAAAGAACAGAATATATTAAATTTAAAAGGTTGAGAACTGGCGGAGTTAATGAAAGCAGCAGAGAAATAGAATACAGCACTGGGGATGAAGCATTAAGAGTAACAAGAGGTCTTTTGAAAAGACATTTGTCAAGAGTTCCAAATGCAGTTGAAGCAAGAATAGAAGACGAACTTAACGAACTACGAGAAAAAGGAACAATAAAAAGACTAAATTCAGATGAACAAGTAAGATTGAGAGAATTAATCACTATTCAAAACAGAATAAGGGAACAAAAAACAAAGAAATAGAGCCAGAACTCAGCCAAATTTTTGTTTTCCTATTTTTTTAAAAAAAAGGCAATCTTTAAATTGCTTTTACTATCTGAATTAGTAATAAATAAAGGCGATTTTGTTGATTAGCGAAAAAAGATTTTCAAAAGAAATGGAAATTGCAGCATATGAAGAATGGAGAGCAAACAACGCTTTTAGATTTGATAAAGATTCAAAACTGCCAGTTTATTCAATTGATACACCCCCACCATACATTAATTCCCCAGTACACATTGGGCACGCAAGCACTTATGTAATAATGGATTTTATTGCAAGATACAAAAGAATGACAGGACACAATGTTTTGTTTCCCTTGGGTCTAGATCAAAACGGACTACCAATTGAAATAAGTGCTGAGAAGAAATACAAAGTTGATTTTACAAGAATTGGAAGAGAAAAAGCTGTTGAATACTGCAGACAATTACTAAACGAGACAACAAGCGAAAGTGTTGATTCTTTTTTCAAATGCGGAATAGGATTTGCTAATTGGAAAGACGGAAAAGAATTAGGAGACATTTACCAAACTGATTCACCAACTTATAGAGCAGTAACTCAAAGCACATTCATTGATTTATACAATAAAGGATTGATCTATGAAGCTGATAAAGTTGTTAACTGGGATCCAAAACTACAAACAACTGTAGCTGATTCTGAAATAATTTACGAAGATAGACCAGGATTCTTCCATGATATTGTATTCAAAGTAAAAGGAACTAATGAAGAGGTAATTATTGGAACAACAAGACCCGAACTAGTTTGCACGTGCGGAATGGTAATTTATAATCCAGAGGATAAAAGATACCAGCACTTAGAAGGAAAAACATTAATCACTCCATACTTCAATAAAGAAGTTATTTGCAAAGCACACCCTAGCGCAGAAATTGATAAGGGAACAGGAATAATGATGATGTGCTCTTATGGAGATTTAACTGATATTAGATTTTTCATGGAGCAAAAACTTGAAGCAAAAGTTGCAATAAATAAAGACGGAACACTCAACGAAAATGCAGGAGATTTAAACGGATTAAAAATCAAGGAAGCACGAGAAAAAATAATTGAAGGACTAAAAGCACAAAATCTTTTGAAAAAAATGACTCCTACTGCAGCTCACAGAACTCCAATAAGTGAGAGAAGTAATGCAGCAATTGAATTCACCCAAATGAAAGAATACTATTTGAAGCAACTTGATTACAAAGATGAAATGAGAAGAATCGCACAGGAAGTAAATATTTACGCACCACAATCAAGACAAATATTGCTTGATTGGATTGATTCTGTTTCAATTGACTGGCCCATTACCAGAAGAAGATTTTATGCTACTGAAGTTCCTGCATGGTACTGCACAAAGTGCGGAGAAATACAATTAGCAGAGAAAGGAAAATATGTTCAACCATGGAAAGAAGAGTACAAAGGAACTTGCAAAAAGTGTGGGGGAACAGAATTCAAGGGAGACGAAAGAGTATTTGACACTTGGTTTGATTCAAGCATTTCACCGCTTTACATTTTAGGATACGAAAGATACCCTGAATTCTTCAAAGCCCATGACCAATGCTCACTAAGACCCCAAGGAAAAGAAATTGTAAGAACATGGCTTTATTACACTCTATTAAAAGATTACTTACTAACAGGAAAAACAATATTCAAAGATGCTTGGATTCACCACCACATTGTTACTGAAGACGGAACAAAAATGAGTAAGTCAAAAGGAAACGGAATTGATCCACATGATGTTTTAACAAGATTTGGTTCAGGTCCATTTAGAACTTGGTGTGCTGTTGAAGGAAATTTGGATATGGGGGATTTTAGATGCTCCTACACTAGAATTGAAAACGCAGGAAAACTCTTAGAAAAACTTTGGAATGTTTCGAAATTTGTTTCAATGTTTGAATTAACAAAAGAACAAGAACAAAATGCTGAACTAATGGAAATTGATAAATGGGTTTTAAGAGAAACTGACAAACTAATCAAAGAAGCTCATGAAGGATATGAACAATATGATTTCCACAATCCTGTTGTAAGAATAATTAATTTCATTAGAGATGAATTTGCTTCACATTACGTTGAAACTGTAAAAAGAAGAGCATACAATAATGACCCAACAATAAAATTTACTGAAGCACAAAGAAACGGAGCAGTTAAAACTCTAAGAGAAACACTAAACACACTACTAACATTACTCTTCCCAATCAACCCAGCAATGATGCACTTCATTTACTTGCACTTGTTCAATGAACAAATCAAGGACAAACAATTTCCACTAACAAGAAATATTACAAGCACAATTAATTCAAATGAATTCATTGAATTCAATTCGGCGATTTGGAAAGCAAAGAAAGACAATAATTTGAGTCTAAAGGATGAAATTGCAAAAGCAATTGCTCCTGAGACACTAAAATCAGTTGAAATTGAACTAAAGGCAATGCACAATATCAAAGAAATTAAATTTGAAGGAAAAGAAAGCATTGTTACTGCAAAATTAAGTTAGACAAATAATAGTTTTAAATACTAAAAAACTCATTTTATGCAATATGATAATGCAAACAAATATTCCAAAAGAAATAGAAAAAACCCTTAATGGAGAAACTCCAGAGTTTGTTGTAGTTTCATCAAGAGCATTTCCTAGAAAAGGAGCTACAATACTTTTTGGAATTGGATTGTTTGCCATACTAATTATGATTCTTTTTTCTTTAGCATTTTTCTTTCCTCTTTTAACAGGACAAGAAGTGAATTTTGAAGTAAATGGAACACCCACAACAGCAAGCATGAACAATTTAGGACCAGCAATTGTACCAGCATGCATAATTGGAATTTTTTCATTAATTTCAATTGGTTTTACAATAGCTAGCTTAATCATGATTTTTTCAAAAGGAGGCATATTTGTAGGAACTGAAAAAAGACTAATTAGCTATAGAAAGAAGGAACTTATTTCAACAGAATGGAATCAATTTACAAGCACTATTGAAATACAAGGTGACAACAAAAAAGGTGATATTGTTTTTACTATGAAAACTGGCTACTCAGTAGACCAAGATGGTAATCAAAAACAATTTTCTCCA
Source organism: archaeon (assembly GCA_036170245.1). Taxonomy (GTDB): domain Archaea; phylum Iainarchaeota; class Iainarchaeia; order Iainarchaeales; family JAAZKV01; genus JAAZKV01. Next base: position 6,232 of record JAVHOV010000035.1, read on the forward strand.
GATAAGAAATATATTTGTGGAGTATCAGAAGCCTATGATTTGAACCAAATAATACTAAACCTAATAAAAGAAAATAACACTGACAAGAAATAACCTTATTTTAATCAACTCCAAAGGTTTTAATATTAAAAAATACTTCACATAGTATGCAAAAATTAATTTTCAGCTTAATGTTAATCATACTCCTTGCTTTAAGCATGGGAGTCAATGCCATTTCTGCTGATGAAGCAGTTGCAATTGTTTCCGTTCAAAATAATTACTTAATGGGCGGAGAAAGCACAAGTGTTGCAAAGGAATTAATCCAATACAAAGGAGAAAAATACATTGTTGTAGCGGCTACTCAAAATAATGCTGTTAATTGTTACATTCCTTTAAATAATTCTACAGGAGAAGTGGCAAAATTAGATTTGGAAATAAGAGAAATAATTCGAACAACAATAATTTATTCAAAAATGAATGAATTGAACCAAAGTATTCCTGCAGCAAATTGGCCACTATCTTACTACACAAAAAACACTTTCCAAAGCCTTGGTGACCAGTATGGAGATTTCGCAAAACTAAAAACCCAAGTGCTCACCGTAAAAACAGAACTTGAAAAAGTTGGTGCCCCCCAAACCCTGATTGACAAGGCAAATAATATTCAAGACAAGATAGACCAAATAATGGCTGAAAGCAAAAAGCTTGCAGATGAAATAGAGGAAGGAATGGAATACGAAAAGAATTTCTTTGGCACACCTGATGCGAACAAAATACTAAAATATGAAGGTTATTACACATTATACTTTACTAATATAATAAACTACAAGAGTTCATACGATGAACTAAACTCAAAATTATATGAGCTATCGCAGGCAATCGCAACGCTGGAAACTGATGCACTGACAGTAACTGAAAAGGGAAGCCTTCAGTCATATCTTAACATAAGCTACTCCAAATATCAAACTATATTCAACCCTTCTACAATATTTGGCCAAACTGATGAGTTAAGAACAACAATAGAATCTGTGTTCATAAGTGCAAGAAACTCAGAAAATTATGCAACTACTCTCGCTTCAAGAGAAGTCAGAAACTCTGCCTGGAAGGAAATTTACGGGAGAAACGAAGCACTCCTTAAAGTTGATAAGAGCTTTGAAACACTTGAAATGGCAGCAAACGCAATTCTTTCAACTGAAAACATAAATCAGTGGGAAGACCAAATTGCAGTTGATGGATTAACTGCCAACTGGACCAGCGCAAAAAGCAGATACAACAATGCTGAATACGAAAAAGCAAAAGATTATGCCCTAAAAGCACAAAAAAACGTAGCACAAGTAATAGAAGGAGGAGTAAAACAAGCTACAAACAATACTGAAGATTATGTAAAAATTATAATAGGAATATTAATAATAGCTTTAGTAGGATTATTTATTTACGAGAATTTTTATTTAAAGAAAAAGAAAAAAAAGGAAGATGAATTTAATGAACCAAATTACTAAATTAGTTTCAGTACTAATTTTGTTAATCCTTGCAACTGGATTTTGTAATGCAACATTACTTGTTAACACTTCAACTGATAAAAAAACATTGGGAGAGAACGAAATTGCAATACTTACTATTAAAATTTTAAATGATTCAGAACTTGAGGTAAAAAATATTCAAATGAAACTCAAAGCGGATGATGGCATAAAATTTGCTGAAGGGGAAGAAACCCAATTCACTTACAAACAAATAGACACTATGAAAGCAAGAGAAGCAGTTGAAATAAAAGTAAAAGTCAAATGCATTGCTTCAAAAGAACAGCAAGTTAACATTTACACATATTATGGAATAGGTGAAGATCAATCAAATGCTTCAGTAGTATTTATTCAAACAAAACCACTTCCAATAGAAGTTATCACAAGTGTAGAGAAGAAAGAAGACTCTCAATTAAACAGAACAGTAATTAACTACAAAATGATTAACCATTATGGAAAAAATATTTACAAGGCAGGTGCTGAAGTATTAACTCCAACAGCTTTCACAATAGAAACAGAACCGGTGTTTATGGATGCTGTTGCTGATGAAGGAAGTATTGAAGAAAACTTTACTATTACTGCACCCCTTTCAACTGAAGGAGATTATTCAATAATACTTGCTTACGGGTATATTGATTCAAACATACCCCACTATTTTGAAAAAACTTTTACTGTAAAATATTCAAAGCCAAATTATGAACTAATTGGATTAATCGGATTAATAGTGCTTATAGTTGCAGCATACTTATTCCTAAAAAAAGATTCTAAGACAGAAGTAAAGGGAAGTTCTGAAAAGAAATAAATCTAATTTAAAAAATAAAAATTAAATTGATATTTCAACTATGTCATTATTCTTCAAAACGTATTCAGGACCAACCATCTGCCCAGGGAATTTTGTTGAACCCCAAACCTTAGCATGCTTCAAATTCTTTGCCAAATCTTTATGCAGTTCTTTTGCAAGATCCGCAACAGTTCCATTAGAGTCAAGAGAAATCGGTTCGCTTTTGTCAGCATCCTGACCAGGCTTCTTTGTAAAAACCAATATTTTATCCAAAATCAAAAAGATTCTGTCTTTCACATCAACCAAAATGTGGTCAGTAACTAAAAGTGGATTTACAAACGCAGCTTTCTTATAAACAATTTTTGTATCCATTGCTTCAAGAACTTCAGCAATTGAAGAAATCTTTCCTGAAATAATTACCTGTGCATTTGAAAATCCAGAATTTTTCAAATACTGTTCTAATTGGTCTACAGGAAAACCCAAAAAATCTTTTCCTGAGATTTGAATCCCTGGAAAACTAGAAGCTTTAACTTCAATAGGAGGACGAACTTTATTCAAATAAATAAAACTTTTTGCAAGTTCACTTGCAACCAAATCTTTATCAGGAACTGAATTAGCACAAACCAAAACTGCATCAGCATTTCTAATAGCCCCCATTATTTCTTTCCCCTGGGCTTTTCCTTCACTTGAACCTTCCATCAAAGCAGGTAATTCAACTAATTGAATCTGCCCACCATTATAATCCATCATCGCAGGAGCAGGTTCTTTTGTTGCAAAAGGATAAGGAGTTACAGGAGTAACTTCTTTTCCAACAAGTTTATTTAATAACCAAGATTTTCCTGAATTAGGAAGACCAATTAAAACAACCTGACCTACACCTTCCTTTTTCACAAACATTGCACTTGCAGCACCACCACCGCCAGCACCGCTTTTTGCAGAAACATTTTTTGATTTTTCAATTTGAGAACGAAGCTCAGAGATTTTTTTCATTAAGTCAGAACGAAGATTCTCTGCACCCTTGTGAGTTGGCATCCATGATTTCATTTCAAGGTATGCTGCCAATTTTTCTTCAGGAGTTTTAGCAGCTTCAAGCTTCTTTAACGCTAAAGCATATTCAACTGAAATATTTGAAACCATAAATAAGATAGCGAAGAAAGGTTAAAATACCTTAAAGAGAGGCTAAATCCTAACACACCTTAGCACCAAAAGTTCTTCAAAAAATAATTTTTTTCTTCCAACAACTTTAATTGAAAAACCATTTTCTTTGAGCAATTTTTTTACAGAACTTGGTTTATTCAAAGAAGTAATTAATAAAAGCAAAACTCCTTTTTTATTCAAATGCTTTTTTGCTTGAGGAACAAAAACATTAATTACTTCCCTTCCATTTTTTCCACCATCAAGATCCACCCACTTAATTGAATCAGAGGGAACATAAGGAGGGTTAAATGCAATAAAATCAAATTTTTCTTTTACATTTGAAAACAAATTACTTTTTTTCGTCTTGAATGACCCCAATATTCGTCCAGGAAATGAAGTTTTAATTCTTTTCTTTGTTTCTTTAACTGCATCAGGATTGATATCAACAGCCAAAACATTTTTTGCACCAGAAAGAAGCATTGCTTCGCTTTCAACCCCACTTCCGCAACCCATATCAAGACAAGTCTTGTTAGTAAGTTTCTCTTTTTTTATGCAATCAACAAGAAGAAATGAATCATCACTAGGAGAATAAACTTCCATTCTAAAAAAACCTCAAAAGAAATTATTAATTATTTTTAATTAAAACAAACTATTAAGATGCATTTGCTCTTGACCAAATATCATCAAAGTTCTGCTTGAATTTCTCTGCAAGAGTGCTACTTTCAATGAACACCAAATTTTCTTCATTTTTTGTATCAGCATTGCCCGAATAATTAAATGAGCCAGTTGCAACAATATTCATGTCAATTATAGTAAACTTATTGTGCATATACCCTGAACCATTCCTATATGCAATACTAACTCCTTCATTACTCAATCTTTCATCATCACTTGCATCATTCTTACTCTGGTCAGAATCATAAATAACCTTAACCTCAAGCCCTCTTTTCTTTGCTCGAATTACTGCATCACTAATATCATCAAGAGTAAATGAATAAATTGCAATATATATTGAAGACTTCGCAGAATCAATTTTCTTAACTAATTTATCAGCACAAGCATCAGCTGGACAAAAATATGCTTCAACCATAGTTGCTTTCTCTTCAACTAGTGGAGCACCATAATAACTTGGAGCATTGCCATCAGCATTAGAAACAAACATCCCATCAAAAGGATTAGTAGCATTATTCTCCTGTCTTACAGAAAAAATAAATGCACCTGCAATAAGAACCACAATTATCAAGAAAATCAGCCCAGTACTATTTGATTTGCTATCATCAAAACCCATTATTATCAACAAATAGTTAATAGCTAAGGAGCTTTTATTCCTTTCCAAGTAAAACTTTTTTCATGATACAAGACGCACACGCACACTTGGACTTAATGGAGGAAAAAGAAGTACAAGAATTAATTGATAAAGCAAAAGAAATAAACCTAAACACAATAATAAGCTGTTCAACCTCATTTAGTTCAAACCAAAAAAACCTAAACCTTGCCCAAAAATTTAATATAATAAGACCTGCAATTGGACTTTACCCACTTAATGCAATTGAACTTAATGAAGAAGAAATCAAAAGAGCATTTACTTTTTTTGAAAATGAAATAAAAAATTCAATCGCAATAGGCGAAGTTGGGCTCGACTTTAAATTTTCTGTTAAGGATAGCGAACAGGAAAAACAAAAACAGATTTTTAAAAACTTTATTGAATTATCAAAGAAACACAACAAACCTCTAATAATCCATTCAAGATTTGCCCAAAGACAAGTGCTTGAAATGTTAGATGGAAACAAAGCCCAAAAAGTTCAGCTTCACTCATTTACTGATTCAGAAAAATTAATGAAAAAAGCAGTAAGTTTGGGTTATTACGTTTCATGCGGGATGAATGTTTTGTACAATGAACAAGTACAAAAAAATATTGCTTCTTTTCCACTTGAACATTTGCTTCTTGAAACTGATTCGCCAATGATATTTGACAATAAAAAAGCAACTCCCTTGGATGTTAAATCAATATTGCAGAAAATAAGTGAATTAAAAAAAATTCCATTAAATGAAACAGAAAAACAACTAAACAAAAATTTCCATTCTCTTTACTATTAAAAATTAATAAAACCCTTTTTTTATAATTTACTCTCAAAAATTAATAAAAACATACACATTTTTAAGCATCCTATGCAGAGTGTATTTAGTGAGACAATGATTATTATTTTTCTGTTTGTTTTGGTAGTTGCACTAATAATAGCAAATATGCTCATTACTGCAGCATACCCTAAAAGAAGCGAAAAAGGATTTGTAGAACCATTTGAAGATAGCGAAGCAATTCACCCAGAAGTAATAGAAAACATAAATGATATTAAAGAAAACAATATGATGATCCAAGGCTCCCTTCAAGCAACAAATAAAAAAGTTGAAATGCTAAACGAAAGACTTGCAACACTTGAAAAAGTTGTAATCCCAATGGTTGAAAAGAAAATTGACAATAAGAATTAAACTAATTCTAAACTAATATTCCCCATATCACAAAAAACGTAATCATTGAAGTATTTACTAAAAAACTTAATAAAATAAATTCAATTGCATTTAATTTTGAAACAATTGAAATCAATTTCTCACCTATTGAATCAGGTAAGGGTGCTGCAATAATCCAACCGGCAAGTGCAAAAAAAGCATAAGTAATTATTTTTCGCCCAACCCAATTGTCTGAAAAGAAACCTTTCAGTTTTAGGAGTTGCATTTCTTTTGAAGAGCTTTTTTTTGAAAACAACTTTTTTAATAAATAAAAAATAATTGAATCACACAGAACTGCACCAAGCCCAGCCAAAAGAACTGAGGTTATAATATTGTCAATTTTTGTGTTAATAAAAAAAGTTGCTGCAAATGGAGTCAATACCCCTAATGGAGTAAGAAAACCAACTATGAAAAAGGACAAGTAATTAGTTCCACCAGTGTTTTGAATAAATTCAATGACAAAAGGAATATATGAAATTATAATTGAAATTATAATCAATAAAATAAGAACTGGCAAAACAGGATACTTTAATCTCAAAATCAAGTTCTTTATGTTCATAATACTAAAACGAAAAAGGAGTATATAATCATTTACTCGGGGGGTGTCAAAAATGTTACACTATCCTCAAATCAACCTTTATAAATAAAAAAAATACTATATAGTAATGCAAAAAGAGGGTAAAGACTCGACAATTATTACTATATCAAACTTAACAAAATCATTCAAATCAAGAATTCCTGCTGATGGACTAAAAAATAAAGTGAAATCTTTTTTCCTTCCAAAATACAAAAAAGTTAATGCAGTTGACAACATATCATTCTCAATAAAAAAGGGAGAACTAGTTGGATTTATTGGACCAAACGGAGCAGGAAAATCTACAACCCTAAAAATGCTTTCAGGAATACTTTTCCCAGATTCTGGAGAAATAAATGTATGCGGACTATCCCCCCAAAATAACAGGAAAAAACTAGCATACAAAATCGGGACAATATTTGGGCAAAAGCCACAATTGTGGTTTCACTTACCAGCAATAGATACATTTGAACTGTTTTCAAAAATATATGAACTTGACAAAAATGAATACAAAAAAAGAGTTGATTATTTAATAAAAAAATTTGAAATCACAGACATTATCCATCAACCAGTAAGAAAACTTTCCCTAGGGCAAAGAATGAGATGCGAATTTGTTTTAGCACTCTTACACAAACCAGACGTGCTATTCCTTGATGAACCAACAATTGGTCTAGATATTACAATCAAAAAAACAATTAGAGAACTAATAAAAAAAATAAACAGAGAAGAAGGAGTTACTGTAATACTTACAAGCCATGATATGGATGATGTTGAAACAATCTGCAACAGAGTTATTGTAATTAATCATGGAGAAATAATTTATGATGACACTCTTGATAAAATAAAAGAGAAGTACATTGATAAAAAAATAATTCGAATTGAAACAGATGATCCAATAATATTCAAAGAAAGGGCAGGAATTAAGGTTCTAAAAAGAAGTGCATATGAAGTTGAAGCTGTTGTTGATATCACTAAAGTCAATTTCAACAAAATTACTGAAGAATTCCTCAAGAAAAACAAGTTGAGTGATGTCACTATTGAAGAACCCCCAATTGAAGATATCATTGAAAAAATCTACAAACTAAAAAAGAAAGGAAATTCATTTTGAAGAAGGGATTCACTTAATGGAATTGCTCAAATATTATTATATCTCAAAAATAAACTTCAAAAACAGCTTTGTTTATATTGCAGATTCCTTTGCATCAAGCCTGTTCATTGCATTTATTGTATTTATTTTTGCAAATATCTGGAGAGTAATATTTAATGCAACAGGAAGTGAACTTGTAAATGGTTTTACTTTACCGATGATGATTTGGTATTTAGTAATGACTGAATCAATAATTACGTCCCAAGGAAAAATAACTATTCAAATAGGACAGGAAATGATTAAAGGAGATATTGCAAATTATTTAAACAAACCATACAATTATTTGATTTACAAATATGCATCAACTATAGGTGCATCAACAGCAAGTTTTTTTATCACAATGTTCTGCGCAGGAATTGTTGCAATGATAATGGTAGGGCCAATTGATTTTGACTTTACAATAACTCCTTTCATAATAATTACTGCATTTTTAGGAATAACACTTCACTTCACAATGATGTCAACATTAGGAATACTTTCCCTCTGGCTTGAAGATGCACGCGCACTTGATTTTCTATACCAAAAAATATTATTTGTAGCAGGAGGAATGCTTGCCCCTCTTGACATATTTCCTATATGGTACTCAAGCATCTGCATACTCCTTCCATTCAGTTATGCAGCTTACTACCCAGCAGTACTCTTTGTACGTTTCTCTATGGACCAATTCATCCAGATAGTAATCTTACAAATATTTTGGATACTTATAACATGCATCATTGCACTAGGATTATTCAATATTCTTTCAAAGAGGGTGAGCATAAATGGGGGCTAACATTCTTTTGGAAATTAAATCAAATTTTTCAATGATAAAACAATACTGGATAATAAATGCAAAAACTGCCTTTGAATACAAGGGTTCATTTATTTTACAGACAGTTACAATGTTTTTGAATGATTTACTTTGGATTGCTTTTTGGTGGCTTTTCTTTGGAAGATTTCCTTTAATCAATGATTGGACATACAATGACATACTTTTGCTTTGGGCATTTGGTTCAATAGGATTTGGATTAAGCGGAGTATTTTTTGGAAACAAAATGAATATTTCAGAAATTATTGCAGAAGGAAAAATGGATTACTATTTAACACTGCCAAAAAATGTTTTACTCCACACTTTGATTTCAAAAGTAAATTGGTTTGCATGTGGAGATATATTATTTGGAATTATAATGAGCGTACTAATAATAAAGCCAGAGCAAATACCCCTTGCAATATTTTTAATGACGCTTTCAACTATATTATTTACAGTATTTGGAATACTTACAGGGTCTCTTGCATTTTATATTGGAAACTCCCAAAGAATTAGTAAAACAATGTATGATTCAATTGTTGGGCTTTCAATTTATCCTACAAATGTTTATGACGGAATTGCCAAATTCATTTTATTTACAATAATCCCTGCAGGATTAGTTACTGGAGTTCCTGTTGAACTAATAAAACATTTTGATATGGGTCAATTTCTTTTGATGATAACAATAACAATAATTTTTGTAATACTTGCAATACTATTCTTTTATGCAGGACTGAAAAAGTACGAATCAGGAAATCAACTTTATGTCAATGTATAAATTATGCACTTGGTTTTTTTCTTGCTGTAATAACATATGGCTGCCAATCAGGAGCATGCCTTGCATCAACAATCATTCTGTCAGCAATTAAAGACAAGAACTCAGTTCTGTGCATTTGATTTTGAGGAACAGGTTTTTTTGTGCAAACAAATCCATTCTGATTCAAAAAAGAAATTGTTTTCTCCAAATCCACCCCATATTCTAAAACAAAAAATCTCCCATTCTTTGGAAGAACTCTTGATACTTCTTTTAGAGTAGCCTCTTTTCTTTTTTTATATTTTTCAGATAACTCTTTTCTCAAAGAAGCATGGTCACTAATCTCTTTTCCATTAACTTTGAATTCAGAGAAAAAGAAATCCGCAGTAATAATATTAACTGACTCATTAGGCAATCTCTTTAATTTGCTCAAAGCATCCCCGTAAGTGAGTTTTAAATTATGAAACCTTGTTTGGAGTTTCTGCTTTTTTTCCCACTCAACACCCAAAAACTTCTTCTTTACGTGCTGCTTCTTTTTTGCAAGCTCACGCAGTTTCTTTGCATCCTCAAATCCTAAGTCAAGAACAGAAACTCTCCTTCTAACTAAATTAGGCATACAAATAACTTACATTATATTGAATATATAACTTTTACTTTTACTCCGGCAAATTAGTTACAAAAGATTATTATGTTTTGTTGAAAGGCTATCTTTTATATGACTTTGTTGGCAAATACTATTTGGGGAAACATGGCTACATTCACAGCAGTATTAATGAAAGAAGAAGATATGTACATTGCGAAGTGCCCTGAAGTAGGGACAGTTAGTCAAGGAAGCACAATAGAAGAAGCAATTTCAAACCTTAAAGAAGCCACCCAATTGTATTTAGAAGAGTTTCCTGCAAAAGAACCTACAAAGCCAATAATCACTACTTTTGAGGTGAAGGTTCTTGGCGACATTAAAAAAAATCTCAGGAAAAGTCTGTGTTAAGATTCTCTGCAATAAATTTGATTTTCAAATAGCAAGACAGACAGGAAGCCACATTGTTTTAAAAAAGAACAATATTGGAACTGTAGTACCAAATCATAAGGAACTAAAAATTGGAACTCTCAAAGGAATATTAGAACTTGCAAAAGTAAGTGAAGAAGAATTCAGTGAACAGCTCTAAATCTACTCCGGCAAATTAGTTCCTTTGTTCTTTATAAAGAAACAAAAAAGCAAGTATGTATGATTTTAGAGAAACTTCAAAAACTTGGAATGGCTGCCTCCTACGATTCCTGCGGTGGAGCAAAAGAAAAATCCTTTCGCGAATATGGAATTCCTTTTGAATACCAAAATTTTATTTATAATTGCACAAACTCAAGCGAAAATGTTTTTGTGAAAAAGATGATTCAAAATGGAAGGGGAACTAATTCAAACAAAAAACTTTATGAAAAAGAAGAGGTTAGTGCGAGTGTTAAAAAAGAAGCTTGGAAAAAAATGTCAAAAGTTTTACCCACTTCAAAACAGGAATCCCTAAACAAACCAAACAAATGCTTGCTCACTAAAGTACTTCAAACTAATTCCTGCATGCATGATTGCAGCTATTGCATCAACACTACTTGCAAAGAAAAAGTTTCAATCACCCCAAACGAACTGGCTACTTCATTTGAATATTTATGGAAGAAAGGATACACTACAGGATTATTTCTTAGTTCTGCAGTGAAAAAAGATTCTGTCACAAGTACAGAAGAAATGATTTGTACTACAAAAATATTACGAGAACGAGGGTACAATGGTTACATCCACCTAAAAGTTTTGCCTGACGCTCCTGAGTACTTAGTAAAAGAAGCTGCACTTTATGCAAATAGAATGTCCATCAATATTGAGTCAGCAACCATCCAAGGCTTTAGCGAATTAACAAGCACAAAAGATTACAAAGAAGGAGTGTTAAGGAGAATCAGTGCGCTTGATAATTTAAAAAGAAAAGTAATGCGAGAAGAAAATCACAACTCAGGATGGTTTTGCGATTCAAGTGAAGTTGAGAACGGAAGAGACCTGCGTTTTCGTTCATTCACCACACAATTAATTGTAGGGGCAAACAGTGAAACTGATGAAGATGTATTAAACAGAGTAAATTCACTCTATGAAGAAACAGAGCTTTACAGAACTTATTTTTCCGCATTCTCTCCGGTTGACGGAACAAAGTTAATGGATAAAAAACCTGAAAACAAAATGAGGGAGCACCGTTTGTACGAAGTAGATTGGCTACTTAGAATTTACGGATTTGACAAAAGATTAATTTCACAAGGATTAAATGATGAAAAGAATTTTTCCCTTTCAACTGATGTAAAACAATCAATTGCAATAGCACGAAAAGATTTGTTCCCGCTTGACCCAAACACTGCCTCTTACAATGAACTCTTACTTGTACCAGGATTTGGCCCAAAAACAGCAGAAACTATAATTCAAGCAAGAGAAAAGAAAAAAATCAATGAATTTGAAGATCTTGCAAAAATAGGAGTAAGAGTAAATAAAGCAAAAAGTTTTTTGAATATTGAAGGAAAACAATTGAACTTATTAGGTTTTTAAAAAATAAAAAGAATTTAAAAAAATAAAAAAAAGCATTTAAGTAAAAAGCCAAAAGGCTTTTTACAACTTGCAAACAATAATTTGTTTGCAACAGCTTTATGCTAATGCTTTACTTTCAGTTTTAAGTTTATCTGCTAAATCCGTTTTTTCCCAAGTAAAATCAGGATCATTTCTCCCAAAGTGACCGTAAGCAGCAGTCTTTCGATAAATTGGTCTTCTTAAGTTCAATCTATCCAAAATATCCTTTGGTTTTAGCGGGAAATATTTCTTAATCATTTCAACTATTTTTTCCTCAGGAATTTTATTTGTCTTAAAAGTATCAACAAATATTCCAGTCGGCTCTGCTACCCCAATTGCGTAGGCAAGCTGAACTTCACACTTATCAGCAATTCCTGAAGCAACAATATTTTTTGCAATGTACCTTGCAGCATAAGCAGCACTTCTATCAACTTTTGTTGGGTCCTTCCCAGAGAAAGCCCCTCCACCATGTCTGCCCATTCCCCCATAAGTATCAACAATTATTTTTCTACCAGTAACTCCCGTATCCCCTTCAGGACCACCTATTACAAATTTACCAGTTGCGTTAATGTGAATTTTAGTTTGTTTATCTAATAAATTGCCACAAACAGGAACAATTACTTTATTATAAATTTCTTTTTTCAATTCACTTTCAGAAACTATTTCTAAATGCTGCTGTGCAATAACAACTGCTTCAATTCTTTTTGGTTTACCATTGTCATATTCAACAGTAACTTGTGATTTTCCATCTGGACCAAGATCCTTAATTATTCCTTTTTTTCTCACTTCTGCAAGCTTCATTGCTAATTTATGTGCAAGCATTATTGGCAAAGGCATTAATTCAGGAGTTTCATTTATTGCAAATCCAAACATCATACCCTGGTCTCCAGCACCCTGTTCTTTTCCACTACCTTCAGTTACTCCTAAAGATATATCAGGAGACTGCGCGTGAATAGAAACCCATACCCCTGCATCTCCACAATCAATTCCAAACAATGGATTAGTATAACCAATTTCTTTTAGAACATTTCTTGCAACTTTTTGCACATCAACGTAACCTTTAGTAGTTACTTCGCCAGCAACGTGAATTGATCCAGTTGTAGCAAGTGTTTCAACAGCAACTCTAGAATACGGGTCCTGTCTTAGTAATTCATCAAGTATTCCATCCGAAATTTGATCACAAATCTTATCAGGGTGACCCTCAGTAACACTCTCTGATGTAAAAAAATATTTCTTTTGCTCCATTCTTAAAAACCCCCTTTCATCACTAACACTGACTAGCCACTCAACAGCTACCAATCAGCAACTTATTAGCTACTTTAAGATTAATGGAGTTTAAAAGGATTTTGGTGTATAATTTCATTTATGAGTCAAGGAGTAAGAATAAGTCCATACTTTTCGCGCGAACAGGCAAAAATACTTGATGAACTAATTGACAAAATTGGATGCACAAGAGCCGACGTAGTAAAACAATTAGCACTGATCAAACTTACTGAAATGGGTTATTTTAACAAGAAAAAATAACTACTACCTAATTTATTTTTTATGAATTTAGCAAGTGCAATAAAAAAAGTCAAAAGACTTGTTCCAAAAAGATTTAGAAAACCTACTTTAATGGAACAAAGAGCTGATTTGAAAGCATTGAAACTTAAGGTTCTTGGGGAAGATTTCTTTGCATTAGCAGAAATTGAAGATACAATCAAAACAAAAGGCAAAACAAGCAAAGAAGTTTCAATAGTTAAATCAAAAGTAGCACTAGATTTTTCTAAAAAACACTTTGGGATAAAATTAACCCCCGAACAGCAACAAAAAATTGCCGAACTAATGGCTAGATTAGAATATAGAGAAAATGCAGTTAAATCTGTTAAAAGAAATGCTTTAAGTGATGAAATGGCCAACAAAATAAGAAAAGAACTTATCAGCCAATTCCCAAACAAAAAAGATTATATAAACTTTTTAACTACTTACCGAATATATACCTCCAAATTAAGACAAGTACTGAAAAAAGCAGGATACTAAAAAAATTATTTTGTTTCTTTTTTAATTCCAATTTCTTTCTGCATTGAATTAATCTGGTCTCTTAAAGCAATTGCCAATTCAAAGTTTAATTTCTCTGCAGCATCCCTCATTTCAATTTCGAGTTGCTTCACTAATCTTTCTTTTTCTTTATTTGGAATGTGCTTTGTATCCTTAACAATAATCTGCTGATCCTCAATCGGCTTGATTATAGTAATAGGAGTAATGTGGTGCGTTTTGTTATAAGCTAATTGAAGCTCCCTTCTTCTGTTAGTTTCAGCAATCGCTCTATTCATTGAATCAGTTTTTCGGTCAGCATAAAGAATTACTTTAGAAGTAGAATTTCTTGCAGCTCTCCCAATTATTTGAATCAAGCTCTTTTGGTCTCGCAAAAACCCTTCCTTATCAGCATCAAAGATTGCAACGAGCCCCACTTCAGGCAAATCAATTCCTTCTCTTAATAAATTAATTCCAACCAAAACATCAAACTTGCCTGCCCTTAACTGCCTAATAATTTCACTTCGTTCAAGAGTTTTTATTTCAGAATGCAAATACCTTGACTTTATCCCCTTTGAAGCAAAATAATCTGCCATTTCTTCAGCAAGTTTCTTTGTGAGAGCAGTTACTAAAATCCTGTTTCCTTCTTTTGTTACTCTTTCAATTTCTTTTAACATATCTTCCATTTGGTTATCAGTTTTTCTTATTTCAATTATAGGATCAACTAAACCAGTCGGCCTAATTATCTGTTCAACAAAATTCTTTGAATTCGCCCTTTCATATTTATCAGGAGTTGCACTAACAAAAATCACATTCTCTTTTTTCATGTATTCCTCAAACTCACTGAACTTTAGCGGTCTATTATCAAGAGCACTTGGAAGCCTAAAACCGTAATCAATTAATGTCTGCTTTCTCTGCCTATCCCCATGATACATTCCGTTGAGTTGAGGAATTGATTGGTGAGATTCATCAATCACAATCAAAAAATCGTCTCCAAAATAATCCAAGAGGCAATAAGGTTTTTCACCCTCTTTTCTCCCTTCAAAGTGCCTTGAATAATTTTCAATACCTTTGCAAAACCCCATTGTTTTTAATAATTCTAAATCATAATTAGTTCTCTGTTTCAACCTATGCGCCTCAATCACTCCAAGTTCTGGCAATCTACTCTCAAGTTCTTTTTTAATTGATTCAATTGCACTTATTGTTTCGCTTTCAGGAGTAACAAAGTGACGAGCAGGGAACAAGTGATAATAAGGAATTTTTTGTTCAACTTGGTTAGTATCTTTATTTAGAATACTAATTTTTTCAATTACATTCCCGCTAAGTTCAACTCTTAAAATATTTCGTTCATACCCTGGAACTATATCAACAGTATCACCTTTTACTCTAAATCTTCCACTCATTAACTCCAAATCATTTCTTTCATACTGTGCATCAAGAAGCTTTGTCATTAATTCAACTCTGCTTAGTTTTTGCCCCTCTTCAATTTCAAACCCCATCCCCAAATAATTCTTAGGATTTCCTAAACCATAAATACATGAAACACTTGCAACAACAATGACATCATTTCGAGAAAGCAGGGAAGTAGTTGCGCTTAACCTCATTCTTTCAATATATTCATTAATCTGTGAATCCTTCTCAATGTACTGATCTGTTGAAGGAATATAAGATTCCGGCTGGTAATAATCATAAAAAGAAACAAAATACTCTACCCTATTATGGGGAAAAAAGGCTTTGAATTCATTATACAATTGCGCTGCCAAAGTTTTGTTGTGGGCCAATACTAAAGTTTTCTTCTGCACATTCTGAATTACATTTGCAATTGTGAATGTATTGTGAACAAAAATATTCCCATACCCTGCAGCAAAATTTTCATTGTTTTTAATAGATAAATCATAAACAAATCCATTTTTGCTTTGCAACTTTTTAACTGAAACAATTCGTCTAAAATTGTAATCTAACAAATTCTTTAAAACTCCATATCTTGCATCCTTTTTCTCCAACCATTCAACAAGAACTTTAAACTTCTCTTTAGAAATCGACCTTACTCCTAATTGAAGCATTGAAATATAACTTCTTTCACATCCAATAATTTTCGCCAAATCTTTTTGAAAAAACTTATTTTTTTGAATTATTTCTTTAAAGAAACCACTTGAGTTCGGTATTAAATCAACGTTTGTATTTTCATTACCCAATCCTAAATTAGAAAGTTTTTGTTTTTTATAAGAAATAGAAAAATTAATTTCTTTTTTAAATATAATCAAATTTTGCTTACCTGTCACCCCTAAAGTATAGTAATTTTTTGAGTATTTTTTATTAAACTTTTCAATAATTCTTGAAGAAATACCGAATCGGAGAAGCATATTTTTTATATCAAAAACCAATTCTTTCGAAACAGAGGAATAATAAACTCCTTTCTTTGGCTCAACCCAACCATCCCCATCAAACATAGCCTGTAACACAATTGATAGTTGCTTATTTGACAAGTTATATAAAAATGAAGACATTCTCTTTGAACCAGCACTTCTGCCAAATACCTTAAAGAAATTTGAAAAATAAACTGAACTATATTGAATATCACATTTATTTCTTATAAAAAAATTCAACCCTTGCATTTTCCAAAAACGCATGCACACCGATTTTAATCTATCATCAGAATTTGAAATAATAATATAGTTTTTTTCAGCATGACCTTCAGCAACATACAATCCAATAAATGTCAAAAAATCATTAGTCAACTCAACACAAGGTGATAAAAAATCACTACCCTTTTTGTCAATCAATCTAACATATGTTAACACATTATTCAAATTTAATTTTTCTTTTTTCACAAGAAAATTAATGACTTCTTGAGAAACGGACCTTTCTTTTGTTTTTGACAAAATTTGATTAAACTTCCATTTTACTGATTTATTTTCATTTTTTAAAAAATTAGCCATAACATTTTCGCTTAAAGAATATTTTCTAATTAATAAATCAATAGAAATTTTTGCAAAAGGATTATAATCCAACAAATTTATGAATTTTTGATTAATGCAACTATCATAAAAAATATTTGAAGTTGGCAAATAATCCCCCACATTTAGTTCATTGGTTGGGCATAACTCAAAAGCAGCATCAACCAACCTGAAACAATTATGGTCCTTTGTAACCTTTATTCTTGAATAATCATCAAGAATAATCTCATATACACAATTCTCTTTGTGCCTTGAAACCTGATTTATTTCACACTCTGAAATTTTATTTGAACCAAAATTAAAAGATAAAATCCTTTGCCCATTTACCCCAAAAGCGATTGATTCCTTAGAAAACTTTTTCTCCTTAGGAATATATTGTTCAACAAATTTTCCAATCTCAAACTTGTTTAATTCACCACGAGAATTTCTCACAATTATTTGTTCAGAATAATCCAAACTTTTCCCGCTCCCTGTCACCCCAAGAAGAGTTTGAGGGGATTTACCTTTCTTTACTCCTTGAGTAAGAGATTCAATTGCCGTAGGCTGAGAGCCCGCTGGCTTAAACTTTGAAACAATCTCAAATTTATGCTTCTCCTTAGTTATCATAAATAGTTAAGAAAAAGGAGGACTTTAAACACTTTCGAGAGTAGAATGCCGCAAAGAAATTATTACCTGAAGAATTCACTGCAAAACTTCTGCAACACAATCAACACTCATTTTTTGATTTCCTGAAGATTTTGTTAAACCGCTGTTTTTTACAATCTCTACTGAAACATCACAAACTTTTGATCTTCCAATTTCCTGAGTAGTACAATTACAATCCCCAGGAGAAATATTTATTCTAAAAACCTTACTATTTCCCATGCTTCCAATCTGAGAATTACCAACATCTTTTTCCTTACCCCCAATCATGATTTTAGTAATAGTAATAGATTCAACCCCATTATTCTTTAATTCAATTACTGCATCCCCTTGTGAATCAAGTCCAGTCTCAAGAACAGCAACTTTCCCAAAAAGCATTGTGCCTAACTTGCCTGAAGATGAAGAAACCTGACTGATTGGAGACTCAGCCATATTTGCAAAAACAGCAACAATAACTAAACTAACCCCAGTTATTAGTGCCAAAAGAATTAGATACTCAATAGTTCCTTGAGTTATTTGATTCTCGCGCATCTTTTTAAGATTGTGAATAAACTCCTTGTATTTCTGAATTTTAGTTTTAACAAATCCCTTTGAGCGAGGTTTTTTCATCATTCAACAATAGATTTCATTATATATAAAACAATTCTACTAAACAATTATTTTCCAAAAACTTCCTTTCTCTTTAATACTTTTCTGTAAGCATTACCAAATCTATGAGTTTCATCTCTCACTGCCTGAAGGAGAAGAAGTCCTTTATTCTTTTTGTCAAGTCTTAACGGAGTGGGGTTATTTGGAAAATAAATTTCTTCAAACTGCTTTGCAAGAGAAATAATTGGACTTGATATATTCAAATCTTTAAGAACTTTTGCGGAAACTCCTAATTGAGTCGGTCCCCCATCTATTACAATTAAATCAGGCTTTTTCATTGTTTTTGATAATGATCCAGAATATCTTCTCCTTACTACTTCTTCCATCGCAAGTAAATCATCAGAATTTGCATCTGCCCGAATTTTGAATTTTCTATAATTTGATTTATCAGGAAAACCATCCTTAAAATTACTCATTGAAGCAACTGTGTTTGTTCCGTGCAAATGCGAAATATCAAAGCACTCAATTACATGAGGAAGTTTTTCTAAATTCAATGCATCCTTAAGAGCAGTAACTCTTTCGCTTCCAGCAAAAAATGTTGCTGTAATGTTCTTTGAAACAAAATCCAAAATCTCTTTCTTCTCCCCTGCTTTAGGAACAATAATTTTTACTTTCTTCTTTGATTTGTTTGAGAGATACTCAACTAATGCACTTGATAATTCAACTGGCAAAATTATTTCATCAGGAACTTCTGTAGAATCATAAAATTGTAACAAAAACTCTTCCAAAAAATCTTCTTTCTCATTGAAAACAAATTCCTGCTTTTCTTCAACTACCCCGTTTCTGATATTAAATAACAATAAGTGAACTTCACCAGCAGAGATTTCATAATTAATTACATGTGCGTCAACTTTCTTTGAGAACTCTACATTCTGTTTTTCCTTTAGTGTCTTAATCGCTTCAATTTGATTCCTTAGAGAAAGAGCATATTCAAAATTGTTCTTTTCAGAAGCTTCCTTCATGCTAGTCTCAAGTTCGCTGATCAATTCATCAGTATTTCCTTTCAGAATTTTTTTTACCATTAAAACTTTCTTTTTGTAATCTTCTACATCAATTGTTTTCTTCGCTTTAATTGAAGGTTTGTAAGTGAATATCTTAAAGTGCCAGCTCACTGAATCCATTATTGTTTTTCTTATACTACCGCTCACAAAAGGGCCAAAATACTCCCCGCTTTTGTTTCTAATTCTTGCAACCTCAAGAATTGGAATTTTGTCATCAGTGAAGTGAAGATATGCATATCTCCTTGAATCCTTCAAATCAAGGTTAAAATAAGGATAATACTTTTTTATTAAATTATTTTCCAATAAAAATGCTTCCACTTCATTCTTTGTTAAAACAAAATCAATGTTCTTTATCTTAGTAACCAAAGTTTGGGTTTTGATGTCATGACCCATGCGAAACTCTTGGTTTCGCGGGGCCCGTAAAGCGTCACTACGCTTTACTTGGTCTGTTTTCTGAAAATAACTAGAAACTCTTTTTTTCAAATCCTTTGCTTTCCCAACATAAATTACAGTTCCATTTTCATCTTTGAACATGTAGCATCCAGGAGAATTTGGAAGAAAATTAATTTCTTTTGGTGAAATCATATAAAGTTAATGAAAAGTATTTGTTAAATAGCTTACTTTCTCAAAACCGGCTTAAGAAAGTGGCCAGTAAAACTGTTTTTGTTAAGTATAATCTCTTCAGGAGTACCTTGTGCAATTATTTTTCCTCCACCCTCTCCGCCTTCTGGGCCTAAATCAATAATGTGATCAGCGCACTTAATTACTTCCAAATTGTGTTCAATTACTACAATTGTGTTTCCTTTATCCACTAATACTTGCAAAACATCAAGCAACTTTTTAATATCATGGAAGTGCAAACCAGTTGTAGGTTCGTCCAACAAATAAAGAGTATTGCCTGTTCCTCTTTTTGCTAGTTCCTTTGTTAATTTAATTCTCTGAGCTTCTCCTCCAGAAAGAGTTGTTGCACTCTGGCCTAATTTTATGTACCCTAAGCCAACTGAATTTAACACAGCAAGTTTCTGTCTAACGTTTGGAATTGATTCAAATAATTTAGTTGCTTCTTCCACACTCATGTTGAGTACTTCCGAAATGTTTTTGCCGTTGAACGTAACCATCAAAGTTTCTTCATTATATCTTTTCCCTTTACACTCTTCGCACTCAACATAAACATCAGGCAAAAAGTTCATTTCAATTTTTATTGTACCGTCCCCACTACACTTCTCGCACCTTCCACCAGGCAAGTTAAAAGAAAATCTACCCTGATCATACCCACGCATTTTTGCTTCCCTAGTTTGAGCAAACAGTGCTCTAATTTCATCAAACACTTTAATGTAAGTTGCAGGATTTGACCGTGGAGTTCTTCCAATAGGTGATTGATCAATTACAACAACTTTGTCAATCTTTCCATTCATTATTATTTCATCAAATTTACCAGGAGTAATATTTGCAGTAGAAAGTTCTAATTTTTTTATCAATCCCTTGTTTATTATTTCATCCATTAAAGTTGATTTACCTGAACCGCTCACTCCAGTTAAGCAAGTGAATACTCCAAGAGGAATCTCGACATTAATGTTCTTCAAATTGTTTTCCTTACAGCCCTTAAAAATAATACTATCCTTCCACTTTCTTCGAACAGTAGGAGTAGGAATGCTTAATTTTCCTGATAAATATTGTCCTGTAATTGAGTTAGGATTCTTTTCAATCTCTTCAGGAGTTCCTTGTGCAATTACTTCCCCGCCATGAACTCCTGCACCTGGACCCATATCAACTACAAAATCAGCTTTTCGAATAGTATCCTCATCGTGTTCAACAACAATTAGAGTATTTCCAATATCCCTTAATTTTTGCAAGGTTTCAATTAATTTATTATTATCCCTCTGATGAAGTCCAATTGATGGTTCATCCAAAATGTAAAGCACACCCATTAAGTTAGAACCGATTTGAGTAGCAAGTCTGATTCTTTGAGCTTCTCCACCTGAAAGAGTTCCTGCTTGACGAGAAAGAGAAAGGTAACCCAAACCCACATCATTTAAAAATCTCAATCTTGAAATAATTTCTTTCAAAATCAATTTTGCAATTTCTTTTTCCTTATCAGTCAAATCAATATTATTGAAATATTCCAATGCAACAGTAATCGACATTTCTGTAATATCAACAATTGATTTATTTGTAACTTTCACAGCCAAAATTTTATCCTTCAATCTCTTTCCCTTACAAATTGGACAAGTACTTGACTTCATGTACTTTTGCAGTTCTTCCCTTCTGTATTCACTCTCAGTCTGCTTGTACAATCTGTCTGACTGACCCACAAGACCTTCCCAACCTTCACTATACTTCATGCTTGCTCCGCTGTCCCACTTTGCATCAATCGGAGTAGGGTCCCCGTACATCAAAATCTTATACTGTTTAAGTGATAATTTTTCAATAGGAGTGAATAAATCAAATCCATGCATTTTTCCTACCGCCTGCAACTGCTGGCTTCTCCAAGACAAATCCATTCTTCCATAAATATCAATCGCACCGTCAATAATACTCTTTGATTTATTGGGGATAATTAAATCAGGATCAAATTCAATTTTTACTCCTAACCCCTTACACTCCTCGCATGCACCAAAAGGAGAATTAAATGAAAACATTCTCGGCTGAAGTTCTTCAAAAGAAATTCCGCAAATCGGACAAGTTAGAGCGCTAGAAAACAAATGCTCTTTATCCTTTGAATCAAGAACAATTACTAAACCATTTCCTTTCTTTAAAGCACTTTCAATTGACTCAGTGGTTCTTGCTTTTTCTTTAGCATTCACTCTATCAATTACAACTTCAATATCATGCATCTGGTACTTTGACAAAGTTATTTTCTCATCAGTCCTAACTATTTTTTTATCCACTCTAGCTTTTGTAAAACCTTCTTTGTTCAAATCAATTAACAATTGTTCATACGTTCCTTTCTTCTGTCTGATGATTGGAGCAAGAATAGTTACTTCCCCCTTGAACTGACTCTGAATTCTTTTTGCAATCTTTTCAGGAGACTGGGACTCAATTTTCACTCCGTGAGTCGGGCAATAAGGAGTACCCACTCTTGCAAAAAGAAGTCTTAAGTAATCATAAATTTCAGTAACAGTTCCAACGGTAGATCTTGGATTATTTGAAGTGGATTTCTGCTCAATAGAAATTGCAGGAGAAAGTCCTTCAATAGAATCAACATCAGGCTTATTCATTAACCCAATGAATTGTCTCGCATAAGCACTCAAAGATTCAACATACCTTCTCTGGCCTTCAGCATAAATAGTATCAAATGCTAAAGTAGATTTACCTGAGCCTGATAAGCCGGTTATTACAGTAAATTTGTCTCGCGGAATTGAAATAGAAACATTCTTCAAATTGTGCTCTCTTGCACCCCTAACTATTAAATCCTTCATAAGAGTTAATTGCAACCAATCCTTAATAAATTCTTCTCCCCCCTTTTGCCGAAGTAGAAATAGTGGGAACCAATAAATACATCATGAAGCATTACTCTATTATGATACGAAAAGTAGTAGGAGCTTTAGGCAGAACACAGGCAAAAGTAACTAACAAACTAATCGACAAACTTAATGTTAGAAGAGAAAGAAAAAAAAGAGCATTATTAGTTCACGCAGAAGCTGCACCCCCAAGTTCAATTGCAAATATGCTTTCAAGAGGATTTGCAATTAACCCAAACCAAAGCGGAAACTGCTCAGCATATGCTACACGAGTAACAGAAAAGTTCTTTGGGAGAAAATACGAATACGCTCCTGCTTGGAAACTTGCAAGCAAGAATAAATTAGTTGTAGAAAGTCACTTTGATCCACAAACCCAAAGAGGAGAAATAGGGCCAAGTCAATTACGATCACTGATAAAACGAGGAATACTAAAACCAGGGATGATGCTCGGATTATACTACCCTGAAAGCAAACACAATAAGATACAAAGAAAAGTGACCCACATAATGATTTACACTGGGGATGAAACATTCTGGCACAATTACGGCGGAATCAATTCAATAAAATTACTACAAATTTATTTTGAAAAAGAAGAAGGGAAAAGGGCACTTTACCCAGTTCAAGTAATTGATGCAAAAGAGACTCTTGCTAAATAATTACTCTTCAAGTTTTGGTTTCTTCACCCCATCAGTTTTGGGACAAGTTCTGCACATAGAGTTCATTAAATCCGGAACACTAGGGCAATCAGGGAATAATCCCACACATTTAGGGAATTCTCCCGCTGCAACAAGTTCAGTCTCATTACCTGACTT
Source organism: archaeon (assembly GCA_036170245.1). Classification (GTDB taxonomy): domain Archaea; phylum Iainarchaeota; class Iainarchaeia; order Iainarchaeales; family JAAZKV01; genus JAAZKV01. The sequence goes on from JAVHOV010000035.1 coordinate 29,531, forward strand.
AAATTTTTGCTTTGAATAATAGTTAAGACTTTCACCCAATTATACCACCACTTAATTACAAATGAAAACAATTAAAACCCCCCTTTTTTTCTAAAAGAAAACCCTTAAAACCATGCAAGAACAAAATAATTAGTATGGCAGGACCAATGCGAAAACAGCGAAAGCCCCCTAGGTGCAAACTAAGCGGGACTAGATTCAAAACCAATGCAGAAGTAAAAAGCATGGACCGTTCCTTTGTTTCAAACATAGTTCCTTCAGTAGGAACAAGAAAACAGCCGTTATTACTTGCAGCAAAATTAAATTTGAAGGAAGATTCTTCAACCAAAAAAATGGATAAAAGAATATTTGCCCGCGACATTGAAGAAGAAGACGATTCACTTTGAAGTAATCAATACAAAATTATTGTTCAAATACTTATTTGCAAAATCCTTAACGTCTTTGTCAGTAATTTTCTTTATATCCTCAAAGTATCCTTCAAAAGGAGTCCTTTTTTTGTACAGTTCAGTATTTGAAATTACTCTTGCAACTTCCAAATAATCTTCCATCTCCAAAATGTTTTCTGCTAGAACACTCTTCTTTGCCTGCTCTACTTCAAGAGGAGAAACACTTTTTATTTGCTCTACTTTTTCTTTAACAATACTTTCCACTTTTGGCATATTTTCTTTAGAAGTTTTAACAGAAACTATGAAAACTCCTTTTC
>JAVHOV010000036.1:0-29810 GCA_036170245.1 archaeon
TGTTTAACAAAACTATTTACAATCAACGTGCGTTAGCTGAAACAGTAAACTCTGCGATTAAACAAACCCTCGGAGGGTTTGTTCGTGCTCGCAGTGCGAGCAATCAACAAAAAACAGTAACAATCAAAGCATTAGCATACAACATTGAACACATCGGACGAATCATAAAAATTAAGCTTTGGATACAAACCAAATAGGATTTCTACAGAACCGTTGATTTAGTAAGTCTTTTATTCTTGTTTTATCAGGGTTATTAAATGGATAATAATATTTTTAAGCATCATTCTTTTGTTGGATTTACTGACAATGAAGCTGCAAAATTACTCCTTACGCACGGGTATAACGAAATTCCTTCTGCTAAAAAAAATACTTTTGTGCATATAATACTTGAAGTTCTAAAAGAACCAATGTTTCTATTGCTGATTGCATGTGGGGTATTGTATTTTTTGTTCGGTGAAATTAATGATGCGTTGCTTTTGATGATTTTTGTTTTTTTGGTGATTGGGATAACAATTTACCAGGAAAGAAAAGTTGAGAGGGCTCTTGAGGCATTAAGAGATTTGTCAAGTCCTAGGGCTTCAGTAATTAGAAATGGGGAGCAAAAAAAGATTCCTGGAAGAGAAGTAGTTGTGGGGGATTTAATTGCACTTGAAGAAGGGGACAGAGTTCCGGCTGATGCAGTAATACTTGAATCAAGCAATTTGGTTGTAGATGAGTCTCTTCTAACTGGAGAAAGTTTTCCTGTAAGAAAAATAGAGGGTGATGAAAAATCAAAGTTTCATCCTGCTGGGGGAGAAGATACTCCTTTTGTTTATTCAAGCACGCTAATAGTTGGGGGACATGCAATTGCAAGAGTATTAAAAACGGGAATTAATACTCAAGTTGGGTTAATTGGAAAAGAATTAGAAAAACCTCAAAATGAAGAAACGATGCTTCAAAAAGAAACAAATAAAATAGTTGCTATTTTTGCGACAGTTGGATTTATTGTTTGTATATTGATTGTTTTCTTTTATTATTTAACGACAAATGATTTTATTCAAGCACTTCTTTCAGGTCTTGCAGTAGCAATGTCAATAGTTCCAGAAGAGTTTGCAGTTGTGTTAACTGTGTTCTTGGCTCTTGGGGCTTGGAGAATGTCAAAATATAATGCTCTCACAAGAAAATTAAATTCAATTCAAAATATTGGGGCTGCAACAGTGCTTTGTGTTGATAAAACTGGAACTTTAACAATGAATAAAATGGTTCTAAAAAAAGCATTTGCTAATGGGAAAGAATATGATTTTGAGACTATGGAAGTTCCAAAGGTATTTCAAAGATTGTTAAAATTTTCAGTGCTTGCAAGCCAAAAAATCCCTTTTGATCCTATGGAAAAAGCGATTAAAGAAGCAGTGAAGCAAAAATTATCTTTTTCTGATGATGAAGCCATGGAATTAATCAAAGAATATCCTCTTTCAAAAGAACTTTTAGCACTTTCGCATGTTTGGGGAAATGAAAATAAAAAAGAATTTATAGTTGCTTCAAAAGGGGCTCCTGAAGCAATAATTGATTTATGTCACTTGGAAAAAAATGAAAAAGAAAAGATACTAAAGCAAGTAAATCATTTTTCAAACCAAGGTTACAGAGTTCTTGGAGTTGCTTCTTCAGATTTTAAATGTTCAAAAAATAAATCGCTTGAATTGGATCTTCCAAAAATACAGCATGATTTTGAGTTTGAATTTCTTGGGCTAATTGCTTTAGAAGATCCTGTAAGAGAAAGTGTGCCTAATGCAATTAAGGAATGTTACTCAGCAGGCATTAAAGTAATAATGATTACTGGGGATTATGCTGGTACTGCGCAGCACGTTGCAAAGCATGCTGGGTTTTCTTCTTTTAGTGAAGTCATAACGGGAAAAGAGCTTGACAACATGACTCAAGAAGTGTTAAGAGAAAAATTAAAGACAGTAAATTTATTTGCAAGAATTGCTCCTGAACAAAAATTAAGAATAGTTAATGCTCTAAAAGAAAATAAAGAAATTGTTGTAATGACGGGGGATGGAGTAAATGATGCGCCTGCGCTCAAAGCAGCACACGTTGGAATTGCAATGGGTGCAAGGGGAACAGAAGTAGCAAGAGAATCTGCTGCAATAGTTTTAGTTGATGATGATTTTGCTTCAATAGTAAAAGCTGTAAGAATGGGCAGAAGAATATTTGATAACATAAAAAAAGCAATGACTTACATTATAGCAATACACATTCCAATAGCTGGGCTTGCGCTATTTCCTGTGCTATTTGAATGGCCACTCATATTTTTTCCAGCGCATATTGCATTTTTAGAACTTGTAATTGATCCTGTGTGTTCAATTGCATTTGAAGCAGAACCTGAAGAAAAAGATATTATGAAAAAGAAGCCAAGGAAATTAAGCGAGCCTCTTTTTGATAAAAAAACTTTATTCATAGGGATAGTACAAGGAATATTTGTTCTTTTAGTTGTTCTGATTGTGTTTGGTTTTGCTTTGTGGACAAATCAAACTGATGTTAATGCGCGAGCTTTGGCTTTTACAATATTAATAATTTCAAATTTACTTATAGTGTACTCAATGCGATCAAATTCTCAGACAATAATAGAGACTTTGTCTTCCCCAAACAAAGCACTTTATGTTGTTTCAGGGGTTGCAGTTTTGTTACTGTTAATAGTTCTTTATGTTCCGTTCTTCCAGCAATTATTTCACTTCTCTTTCCTTCATCCAATTGACTTGGTTTACTGTATAATTGCAGGCCTAATGACAGTAATTCTGTTTGAAGCATTAAAAGTTTATAATAGAATAATTGGGGCAAATGGTACAGTGACACAATAGGTTTTTGCTTTAGGCATTAATTTTTAAGCACTTAATGAATAAATTATTGTTATGAAAACAAAAGTACAACCAAAGATTGTTAAAGAAAAAGAAAACCTTTTTTCTAATGCGCTGAGCTTTACAAAAGAAAACAAAGGATTCATGATTGCGTTGATAATTCTTTTGATTTCAATTTTATTTTTGCAAGTTTCTTTAAAGAGCGATTTCTCACAAGAAAAAGCAACTTATATTTTAGATATGCACACCAATAATCAAACTGAAATTGACACTTATCTAAGTTCAATTGATACCCAATTAGCTGAAGATAAAGAAGATGTGCTTGATGATTATTTTTTAGCTTCAGCAAGAAGCGATTTTGTTTGGTTGAAAGAAAAAGAAACTCAATTGTATAATTCAAAACCTAGTACGGATTTGTATGCAAAGGAAGCAGCATTCTCTACTTTTTTATTAAAAATGATTGAATTAAATGAAGCTTTTGGAGTAAGAATTGGAGAGCCAGATTATGCTACAACAATTGAACAAGCAAAAACTGAACAAATTACAGTTCCTTTAATTTTTACTCAAGAAAAAATAGTTACTTTGCTTGACGGGGATGTAAGAGAAGCAAATATTTTTTCAAATACTCTAAATTATTTGTTCAATGAATATATTGAAATGAAGAAAAAAACAATTTCAGAAGACACTGTGCTTGAATCAAAGTATGTTGAATCAAAAAAATTGCTTTTAGTTCCTCAGTTGACTGAGTATACCGAATAAAAAATGCAGTTTATTTTTTTAGTTATTCTTTTTTTGGCATCATTGCAATCAATTCGTCAATAGTAATTTCTCCAAGTTCACTGTCTGAAAAAAACAAAATTCCTTTCTTTGGAGAGTAATGCCACACACTCAAAAAAGATTTTTTGTCAACTTCCTTAAAATAATCTTGGACTTTAGCATAATAATTTTTTGATTCAATTGAAAGATTCTTTTCTGTGCTTTGGTATAATTTGCAGAAAGGGTATTGTTCCCTAAGATCAGGCATTGCAATAAATGGAAATAATCTGCATGGGGTAGGCCTTGCTTCATAAACTTTACAGCAATTTTTTGCATCAATAAAAATACAAGCATTTCTTTTTTCCCTTTTTATTATATTCTTAAAAAAAGTCTGCGTGATTACTTCTTCTCTTTTTAGAACAATTTGGGGTACAATAAAAAAACTATCTGCGATTTGGAAATTTTTTTTCTTAATTAAATTAATTATGCTTTGTGGAAAAAAAGTACTTGGGAAAGTTAAAACTCCTTGCGTGCTTTTTGGGTAAATTTTTACATTCAACATGCAGTATTCTTCCAAAAACTTTTTTTTGGTAATGTTTAATTCATTTGCAAGTTTAGTTAATTCCGTAGGAAGTATTGTAATCCAGTATCTTTTACAACATTCTCCGCACTCAAGGCAAAGAACTGATTCCTCTTTTTTTGAGAGTTTTGGCTGAATTTGGCCCATATTCATTTTAGGATTGAATAGGGAAGGCTTTAAAAGTTTATTAAATGAAAAATATGTAGTAAATCACAAGACAAAGTTTTGTGAAATCAAAAAGCATTAATTAATGCCCTTATGGCTCAGTTGGTAGAGCGCCGGTTTTGTATCCGATTGCGACGAATAGTTGGATTGGTAAATTAACCGATGGTCGTGGGTTCGAATCCCACTAAGGGCTTTTTCTTTTTTTTTAGTAAGTTTTTTTGGGAATGCAATACCTTTAGCAAAGGGATTGCGGGTTAGAATCCCTACTATGGGGCTTTTTCTTTTTTTTTAATATATTTATCTTTGTTAGTAAAGTGTTATGCAGTGCTAATTGAGCATTAAACACACCAAAAGAATATTCTTTTCTTAAGTAAAAAATTAAAAAAAACTAAAAATTAGACTTCTTAAAAATTTAGAAAGAAAAGGATTTCTCCCTTTCTTTTGCTAAAAATCAAAGATTTTACTCTTCTTGAGATTCGTCAGACTCGTTGTCCCCGCCTTCTCTTCTGAAGCTAGGTCTGTTTGTTGGTCTGTCGTTTTTGTGCTTCTGGTAGCAATCTCTGCAATAAACTGGTCTGCCTTCAATTGGTTTGAATGGCACTTTAGTTTGTGCACCGCAGTCAGAGCATGTTGCGTCGCTCATTTCTCTAGGCCCGCCGAAGCTAGGTCTACTATTTCCGTATCGTCTTCCTTCCATTATATTTCACCTTTGTTTTTACAAAAGCTGCATTCTTCACTTATTCAGTGCTAATTACTAGCTTTTCTAATTTAATTATTATCTGGTGGGGGTTATAAACCTATTGGGAGGGGTCTGCCGGCGAGGTAAAAATTAGGATTTTTTTAGAAAAAGAACTCTTTTGAAAGTAACTTTTTACGGTTAAAGAAAGATTTTTATAGTATTTTGAATGAAATAATACTTAGTATTTAACTTTAAATAAGGTGAAAAAATGGCTGATAATCTAGAAAAGGGAATTCTTTGCATAATTGCTGCAGTATTCTTTCTATTTTCAGGACTTGAGATACTTGATTTTCAGGTATTTGACCCAGGGTTTAGTATGATTTTAGCATTCATTTGCCTAGGCGTTGGAATGTATTTTATAACAAAGAAATAAAGTTTTTCTAACATAAAATTATTTTTTTATTAGGCTAACCTTTTTTTAGAAGTTCTCTCTAAAAAAGTCAAAAAAATTTTTATTTTTTAAAAAAATATTGGAAAACCTGTTTCTTTTGAAATTTAGTAAGGTTTATTAACCACGACAACGTTCTCCTTTAATTAAAGTGATTTTTTTGGGAATTTATACTTACCTTGAAGATAAATGGTATGATTTAGTCGACTGGCTAAATCAATATATCCCAATTGCAAATGTAGTTGATTCTGTTGATAGAGTAATCCCTAGTTTTATCCTTTTCCTAGCTCTTTTGCTATTATTATTAGTTGGAATTTTTGTTTTAATATTTTCTGGTGGTGGAGCAGGATTTGGCTCAGTTTTTGAAGCTGAAGTTACTGTTTTGTCTAGACAAGGTGCGCCAGTTCCTGAAGCAATAGTTTCATTCGGTCAGGTTTGTTCAACTTTAGGGGATGTAACAATAAGAACTGACTCTGAAGGTAAAGCTACTTTCAAAGCATGTTCTGATTCTGCAAATGTCAGAGTCTCAAAGGAAGGATATTCTACTTTGAGTCAGGATATTTCTTTTGAAAATAATAAGGCAAAAATTTATCTTTCTCAATTGACAACTGCTCAAAGAATAATAAACTTGAAAGTAAAAGATTCTTCAAAGAAAATAATTCCTGATGCAAAATTATATTTATTGTGCGTGAAAGGCGGAAACATTGATGTGAATTTGGCTGAAAATGGAAATCAGTCTTCTTCAGGTTATTTAATTACTCTCCCTAGTGGATGTGATTCAATTCAATTAAAGGCAACCGCTGAAGGGTATAATGAAAAGAAAGAAATAATTGGACTTGTTGAGGAAAATAAAACCATTTTCCTTGAAAAAAATGAAACAAACGGGACTGTTGTATTTACAGTTGACAGTGCTTCTGGAAAAAAAGATGCAGTTATTTTAGTTACTGATGAACTTGGAAGAGAGGACACAATAATAATTGATGATTCTACAGGAAGTTCTACAAAAAATTATTCTTCAGGAAGTTATTCTTACACTGCAACTTTGTATGGAGTTCAAAAAAGCGGAACTTTTATTGTAACAACTGGGCAAACAACTGACGTTGAAATATTTTTCAAGAGCGTTACTCCTGCTAGTATAGATCCTGTTGTAAAAGGAACTGCATCTGGAATTTATTTGAAATTACTTGACGGAAATATTGGTGTTGGGGGAGCAGAATTAAGAGTATTTTACAAAAAAGGAAATGACACTAATTATTTTACAAAACTTTATTCAAGCTATAGCGGAATAGTTGGTCATTCCCCTGTAAGCGATTATAACTCAAAAGAATATTATGTTTTAATAAAATCACTTGAATATGAAACAAAATTAGTTAAGGTTGATTTGAAAACTGCAACTGAAGCTCCTCAGGAAATTATTCTTTCAAAGGGCGGAGCAGATTTGAAAATTAAAGTAATTGATGATGTTAATGCAGTTGTAAAAAATGCAGTTGTTTCTCTAAAGAAAAGCGATTTTGGAATAGCAAATTTTGAAGAACCTCAAACTACTGACAGCAATGGAAGAGTTGAATTCAAATCTTTACCAAATGGGTATTACAAAATAACTGGAGTATCATCTACTCAGGAAGGAACAATAGGTTCACTTAGAGTAAGCGGGGACGCGGAAGTTGTTTTGACCATAGTTACTGGTACAGGAAGCATAAAATTTAATTTAATTGACAACAAGGGTGAAACAAGAAATGCTTACTGCGAACTTTTTGAGTCAGTGAACAATAGTAATGACGTTTTGCTTTCAAGTGCAAACACTACTTTAGGATACTTCCAAGCAGCTTCTCTTAAGGCAAAGAAAAATATTTACTTGTCTGTTCCTGACACTAATTACATTTACGTTGAGAGCCCAGTAGTTGAAGTAAAAAGAGGAACTCAGACTAGAGACATTATTTTGTACAAGCAATCTGAATTGCCTAATTCAAACAAGGTTCAGATGTTTCTTGAAGGCATTTTTGAATCAAACCCTTGGGCTACAAACGAATCAAAGGCAACAAAACTGCTTCCTGGAAAAAAATATTACATGCTTTTTACTTTAATTGCAAATAATGAAACCAGTGTTAATACTACTGCAAATATTTTTGTTTCTCCAAAAGACAAAAACGCAATTGATGCTAATACAAAAATGTTTTTGGAAGATGCTTACTCAACAAGATCAGCAATAGTTCAAACTTCTTTAGTGATGAACTCTTCAATTATTCCTTATAACCCATTGACTCCAAGTAACCCTACTCACGCCAAGCAACTGAATGTTTACTTTGGCGAAAAACAGGGGCTAATTGCATTCCCTTTGCTTGTACAGGTAAGCATTGATGCAAATGCAGTAGGGAGCACTACTCTTTATTGGGAAGGAATTGCAGGAAACAACAAAAGTATTTTGTATTCAAAAGAATTTACTTTAGGTCAGTCATTTTGCTTTGGAGCACATGATTGTCCTGATTTGTTATTTTCAAATTACATAAAGCGACAGGGAACTAATGAATCATGGGTTCCTATTGGAAATTATTCAACAATCCAGATAGGAGAGTTGTACGATTTGAATGTAGTAGTTGAGAACCTTACTGATGTAGAAATTGGATCAGCAAACATAGTTGGAAAAATAAAACCAACTTCACAGACTAAAGTACTATTTGAAAATGATTTAAACAAAGTTTTATCAAGTGTAAATGTTTCTCAGTTTGATACAAATTGGGCTAAGTTTGTTTTGGAACCTTTAGCAGTTTCTCCTGCAGTGAGCGTAATTGAATCACTTGAAAACGGAAGCGAACTTTCTAGCTATAACGGAAACAATGCTGAAGTAAAATTTGCTGTAAAGAATAAGGAAGATATCAATATGCAGGTAATTGCAACAAATACTCTCAACACAATATATGCGGGCACTGAGTATTCTTTGTTTTACATAAAAACTTTTTACAAGTCAAATAAACTTCCTTCAAAAACAATTTGGGAAGCAAAAGTTAAAGGGGCAAATTTTTCTTTCGCAACAGGAACTACTGATGAAAATGGGGAGTGGCTTGGCTCAATGGATTTTTCAGGATTTGAAAAAGGAACTGTAATAGTATTTACTGCACATGATGCAAACGGATCAAATCCTGCAACTCTTGAAATAACTCTTACAGAAGCATTTTCTGATCCAACAACTGAATCAGTTGCTGATTGTATTACTATCAAAATTGGTGGAACTGATATTAAGACAATGGATACTCCTACGGTTTCTGCTGTAATTGGCGGTTCGCAAGGAAGTTTCACTGTTGATTCTAATTGTGTTGATGACAGACTTATATTGATAAAGAGTGATCTTGGAGTTACTCCAAGTAATCAGTTCACTATTAAACATGGTGCTTCTAATGTATCTGTTACATTAAGTGATCCTGGGACAGTTGCAATACAAAGATCAGGTGTAGCAGACTCTCCTCTTCTTGGGGCTTATCCAATGCAGATATTGCAAGTAGTAAATAAATCAAAGTTTAACCAAATAGGGTTCATTGATGTTATTGTTACTCAAGATGGAAGTACATTTACATTAGCAAATCCAATCTTTGACATGAGAAGCAGCGGTTCATTTAATGGGACTATTATTAATAATAATTTCAACGGACGACAGGATATATATTATCCACAAATGGATATCAGCACAAATTCAGTTGGATTAACTTATACTAAGCCAGGTGTTCCTGCAACAGTTGACTTCAATGCAGTTGTAAAAAGCCATGCTATTGAAGCCATTTCAACTTCATACTCTTATGGTTCTTTAATCCACCAGTGGAATAAAAGAAATAAGTGTAACTCTAAAGAAACAATTGCTGCCCCTGACGATCTTATCTTTACAGATCTTGCCCAAAGCAATTCCGCTGACAGAGTTGGATTAGTAACTGATGCAATAAATGCAGCAGAAGTTATAACAACTCCTGATGCAAATGATAGGGATCCTTCAAAATCATTTTATGCATTACCTGTTCCAATCCAGCAAAAGATTAGGTCAGAACTCTCTGCAACAAGCGGAACATACTCGGCAACTGCTTCAACAGCACCAGTTGATTCTTCTGAACAAAAAGTGCTTCTTTCAAGCGCTTCATTTACAGCAGCTAGTGCTGATAATGAGCTTAGCGGAGATCCAATGTCTCCCGGTACTGGCGACACTTATGAAATAATACCTACAATGGCTGGAGATTTTAGTAATTCTTCATGCGACCCAATCCCTTACCTAAATGAAGGGGCTTGTGATGGTGTGGGCTCTGAGGAAGGATCTTATAGTGACGATGAAGGTTCTGTTGGAGTTTATGATAGCGATGCCATTATAGATGATTCAGATTCCGGAGAAGTTAGTTCAACTTGCAGTAAGTGCGAGATAAATTATGATCGTGTAAGAATTGATCCAAAGTCTCCTACAGGTTATGATGGATCTAGTTGCAATGGTGTTGCTTCAAGCGGGGCAAGTACCGAAGCCACTGATGTTACTTCTGGTGACGAGCTTGGCATGGGAACTTTAAGTGGGGTTGTGCAAGAAAAGGTTACTATTGGAAGCGATTCAGTTTGGACAAAAGTAGTTGAAGATGTAGTAGGCAGACTTAGAGTAATAAAAGTAGGCGGCTGTCACCCTTGTCAAATACGTTACTTTGGGGACTGGCTTGGCGGAATTTATACTAAAGGAAAGAAGAAAAGCTGGTGGCATAGTGCTACAGGTGGATTATTTGGAAGCGGAGGATCAGTTGCAAGTATTTTTGTTCAGGATGAATACATGCACGCGGCTACATTCTTTAATGAAAGAGTATCTACTTGGTCTAAAGAATTAAGCTTTACCCCAAAAGAAGGAACAGTTGTAAGACTTGAACCAAAGTATGGATCCAATGTTAATCCAAAGTGGATGAATACTGACACTATATTTGATGAAAACGATATTGATTATTATAAGGACAAAAATGTTCTTTTAACAGAAGACCTTGTTGTTCCACACGGACTTGTTCCTTTCTCAGTTACTGGCAGTGGCTACGGAGAAGGATACTCTGCACCAGATCCAACTAACACTTTAGTTGAATATGGAAACAATGGTTTAATTTATTCTGAATTGGACAAAAACAGTATCCCTTCAGGGGTAAGAGTATTTTTAAAAGGAGGATACATTTATGCTGAATATATTGGGGATGACAAAGCACAAACAGGAAACAATATTGACTTCACCGTTTCAAAAGTAAATTTACAAGGCTCAGAATATGCAATAGTTTCAGTAAGAGATTGGGTGCAGGGAGTTAAAGTTGAAAAGACCTTCCAAGTAAAGCTGCTTGGAAATCCAAACAACTGTTACTCTACTGAAGGAATTGCTGGTTTAACTGGAAAAGAATTCGCTCCTAAATTATTGTTCAACTGGGACTGGAATACAATAACTTATAACCAGTGTGACTCAACGAATTCAAATTATACTTACTGTGATGCAGCACAGTTCACAATCAGCATGTTTAAGAGACTGCAATTGATAAACGAGACAATGCTTTTAAACAACAACAGAATGCTTCCCCAATATGCAAGCTTCTACGCTTACTTAATAAAAGATAATTATTCTAGAGCATTTTTGAATGACTTTGATTATTATTATTCAACAACTGCTTTTTCAAGCAATGGATTCAACTCAACAAGCGACTCAACTGGATATGATAAATTTATTTCTGAAAATAAGATTGACTATAATCTTAAGACTGGAGTGGCAAATATCTCATCTGGCGCTTTGGACAAAGGCGGACTTTATAGAGTAGAAATTGAAACTGTATTTGATAACTCCTCAGTTAAGAGTTTGTTCAACCAAGGAAATACTAATGCAAATATACATGTTATATTTACAAAAATAAAGGAAGCTCCAAATTACAATTTATTCTATGAAACTCCATTCGATGGAGGAGTTGGAAAGCAGGCTGATGGAACGTTCAAGAGAGTGGGATACGGAACATCACTTGCTGAAGGAGCAGTATTTATTACAGATTCAACAGAAGCTGGCGCAATTCAGGCAAGAAATTACACTTCGAGCGCTTTAGTTAATATAATTTATTCAAGTTCAGAAGGACTTGCAGTGCTAAATAACCAAAAAGTACTTACTTACACTGATAATGGTTCAAACGGAAAGACTCTTGAATTCAATCCCATGCAGCCAACTCCAATTGTATTATCTATAAAAGATATTGTAGCAGGAAATAATTCTGCAGAAAGAACAGTTAAAGCACCTTATGTTATAAGCGGAAACGGATCTAGCGAATCAACTAACAGAACTTGGCAGTTAGTTTCATCAACTCTTGGAAATTCTGGAAAGTGCACTGATTTTTTAGGAAACCAGGCTTATTCATTCACTGAGCAGAGCAATGGTGCTGAAAAATACTTCCAATGGGAAAAAGTAATTAAATCAGGAACAGTTGAACTTGGGACAGTATTCTTTACTCCTCCAAATTCAAATACAAAAGTTGATATTTCAAGTGCATACGCAACTAAATTAAAGTTGCTAACTGGTGCAGGAAGTTCACTTACTTTAGGAACTGCAGTTCAACTTGCAAATTATGATAAAGCTGAATACAATAAATACCAGTCAATAAAAGGAATGCTTGACATGATTGCTGAAGGAAAATTGTGTGTTTCACAAAACGCTGCAATTAACTTGCAGATATGGTGGAGCCAAGATTATTTGAATGCATTAATAGATTCAGTTCCTTATAACAAAACAAATTCATGTCTTGATTAGAGTTCATTTAACAGTTCTTTTTTAAAAACTTAAAGTATTTAAATTAAGAAATTCTTTATACTAGTGAATTTGTTGGTGCTAAATAATGCCTGATATTAAAAATATTGATTCTGAAGAAGGGTATTACACTGATTATAACGAAAAAGAAACTAAAAATACTTCCTCTAAAGAATTTCCTTTAAAAAAAATTATGGTTGTTTTATTAATCATTTTTGTAATAGGAATTGTTTTAATTTTAGCAATTAATTTATTTTCTCAAGGAAATAATTTACTATTTTTTTCAGGAGACGGGAGCATATTCAAACAAAATGTGACTGTTTCAAAGAATGGACAAATGATTGAATCTTTTTACAGTGATGGTAACAATTTAGTCCTTAAAGGAAATCCTCTTGATTCAATTAAGGGAAAAATTTCTTCTCCTCTTTTATCAGGTGGAAAGAAAAACGGAAAAATAACTATTACTGGTGGGGGAGGGAGAATCACTATTTTAAATTCAGGAGAAGGATTTTTTATTGATGAAAAAGGAAATGTTATTTTCACTGTGAGCCCTTCAGATCTAATTGATTTGGATGAGTACTATGATGAAAATAGCAATGAATACATTTTTCCTGAAGATTTTAATTATTCTACAACATTTGAATTTATTGTAACTGATGAAAACACGGGTGAAGAAACAATAATAATTGCTCCAGTGGATTTTATTTTTAGCAATCAAAATTCAAATTCTTGCATAGCTCTCAACAGATCTTTTATCAACGAATCAACACATTATGGTTCTCTTACAGCAGGAGTTCTAGTTGATGTACTGTGTGAATCTTATTCAAATTTGACTTCTGGTGTAGTTTGGGAAAGCGAAAGAATGGGAAATGTTGAATTAATTTTTGGAAATTATAATTATGCTTCAGTTCTTGCGGATTATAATAAAGCTGTTCTTCCTATTCCTCCAACAGGAGAATATCCTTTAATAATAATTTTTACTCCATTTAAAGAAGCTGCTGGGAAAAAAGCCTATTTCTCAGTTAATTTTACACTCAACGGAGTTACTTCAAAAATAGATTTTGAAGTTCCAATTGATAATCTTGAACAATGTGTTCAAATAACTCCTGCTGATCAATTGGTGTTGAAAAAAGATGATGAATCAGTTTCATTCAAAGTTGATGTGTCTTCATGTTACTCTAACAGAATAACTGTTTCTTTGTGTGATAATGACAGCGGATGCTCTGGAGGAACTCAAGGGGGAATCAATTTATCCCAATACAGTTTCCAGTTAAGTCCGAAAGGCAATTCAAGTAAATTAGTAAGCATTACAAAGGGCGACATGGCAGGGGCATATGGTATTCCAATTTATGCAAGAGTTACTGGTGCATCAAAAGTATTAGTTGATGAAAAAACAGTTATTGTAGAACCATTTAATGGTGAAACTGTTTTCCCCGAAAAATATGTTGTTTCAACTATTGGCACTGGGAAAGATTCAATCACTGTCAGAAACAATGATTTAGCTGAAGAAGTTGAAGTCAATTCCAGCATATGTACATTATACAAAAGTTCACTTGGAATAAGTGCTGGAGCAAATATTTCTTCATACAATTCTCAATTATTTGGAAAGAGCTGGCTTGCTTCACTTTCAAGTGATTCTGAAAAATATGCAGGAAGCGGGAAATATCAGGCTGCGTTATTCAGTCTTATGGGGCAGCTTGAAAAAAAGAGAATAGAAGTTCAAAATGAATCCTATGCAAAAAATTCTTCAATAAAAAAATCTTACTTAATGACTGCTGATGTGTTGGCTAAAGTGAATGCTGCAAATGATAATACTGACTCAATGTTAAAATACTTGAAAAATGTTGACGATAAAATACAGGCTGCAAATGATTATTCTGAGACAGATATGGCTAGTCAGATTGTTAGTCTTTCAACAGGAGCTTCAACACTATTTACCTCTGCGACATTCTTATCTGCAGATGTTGATGCCGCAGTTGCTGCGGTAAATGCTGCAAATGCAACTGGTATTGCATGTATTCCATCAAAACCAGGTGTAACTGCTGCTACAGTTGCAACTACAAAAGCTGCAGAAGCTTCTGCTTCACTGGTCGCCACTACTTCAACAATTTTAGGTATTGCGGGTTCAACTTACGGATTGTACACTGGAATGATTGGACTAACTAGTGATGTTGAGGAAGTAAATTCTGCATCTGCTTTAAACAATACAAAAAAGACAATTGAGAAACTTCAAGCTGCAAGAGAAGAAGCCAAAACTGCTCTTTCCTTTGCTGAATTAATGCTGATAAGCGCATCAATAGACAGTTTTTATTCAATATCAAAAGAAGATTTAACTGCAGAAGATTATGAGGGGGATGTTCTAACCCACATTCAAAATGTTTTGGATCTTTTGGGAGATGCTCAAACATACTTAACTAATGCAATGGATGATATTACAATAGGGCTTCCTGACACTAAATCAAATGTTGAATCAATCATAAGCATAGCAGCTTCTGTTGCAAGTCTTGTTACAATGCTTCCTGGTGCAGAAGCAAATGCCAGTGAAGTAATATCTGAAATGAACATTGCTTTTACTTCAATGAATACTGCTGTAGCTGCAGCAACTCCTGCCTGTGATGTTCCTGCTACTAGTGCGGCTTGCTGTCCGTTTGTTCCATTAGGGACGACTGCTGCTACAAAATTAGGTGCAACAAACCTGACTGGACTTTCAACTCTTGCTTCAGTTACGCAATATGCTTCTATTGTTAATACTTGTTACAGTCTTCTTAGAACATATCAGACGTTGACTGACAATTATGCAGAGGATTACTCAAAAGCAGCTACCCAGATGAGCGATTTAATTCCAAAAATAAATGAAGCAAAATTAGCTGCGCAAGCACTTGTTGATTTTCTTCCAACTTCAATTGATGCGACAAACTGGCTTGGAGTTGAATCAAAGAAAACAAGTGACGTTGCAAATTATACTAGCGAAGAATATGGTATTGATGACGAGCAATATAATAAGAAAAGATTGAATGGAGTGGTGGGAACAGTTCTTGCAAATGCATTTGTTAATGGAGCATATGAAGGGGGAGTTTATTCTGAAGAAAGCAATGCTTACTTAAGCGGGGCAAGCACATCAAGCAAAATGTGTGATGATAAAAATAAACTAACTTTTGCTGACGAATCAGCTTGGAAAGAGAACTGTGCAAATAAAGTGAAACTTACTCTTTTAGATTATAAACTAAATTTGCTCCAAGATGCTCAAAAACCAAATCTTTCTACTCAAGGAATAGTTACTTATTGGGATTTTTCTAATTCTAAAGTATATGATGTATTTGAAGAACAAACTGTAGATTTGTTATTTGCAAATACTGGACTCACTAAAAATACTTACGGGGTACTGGAATTTCCTTTAACAAAACATATTCATGCTAATCCCACAGAAGTTACTTCAAATTTTGGTCCATTTGATGTTCCTGATGAATCTGAAAATATTACTTACAAGTACCACATGAAATTTAATACTGTTCCAAGAAAAAGTAATAACTACACAAAAGAAACAGGGGCTAACAGTTGCAGTATTGGGATACTGCGAGGAGATACAGGAAATACTCAAAGCCTTCCAAAGATTATTCTTTCATGGGATTGGAACAGTGTTGTTCTTCCTACTGAATCACAAATGCAAAATAATTCAAATTATTCAAGAAAACTTAATTCAGCAGTAATTGGAACTAATTCGCCTAATGAACCTTATCTTGATGCATCCCAGTTAAGCATACTTATAAGCAAAAAACTTGGGTCCCTTGAGTATTTCCTAGATAGTGTTCAAACTGGTTGCCCACTTAACCCAGTGGATGAAATACTTACTCAAATAGCACCTAATATTGTTGTACAAAGCCAAAATGAAACTGGCTATACTTCTGAAGAAATTACTCCTACAACGCAGAAGTGTTACCTTCCTTTAACTACAAGAGAATATGATGGAAAACCAGCTTTATACTATTACTTGTCTAAATCAAATACTTCACAAGATGCTGATTTCTTTAATTCGGCAAAAGATATTCAGAAAACAAATACTAGAGAAGAATTCTTAACATTAGTTGATTTTAATGCGTTTTTAATGAGAGATGGATATGGAATTGATTTCCAAAGTGATTTTGTTACAAGTTTCTCTACAAAATTATTTGCTTCATCTTATTCTTTCCTCAATGATCAATCAGGGCTAAAAACATATTTCTTTAATCCTGACAGATTTTATTTTAGTTCAAAAGCAAATTCATTGGTGTCAAAGAAAGAATGGGCTTTACCAGATGCGGGGAAATATAGAGTTAGAGCAGTAATTGATTTTGATAATACTGCAAAATTATTTGAATCATCTTCAACTGCAGCAAAAATAATTATTTTGCTTGATTTAATTGAACCAGTAAGCAGTGACTATAGTCCTCTCTACTACACTCCTATTGATGGATTCACTGGACTTTCTGCAAATAACAATAGAATTGGATACGGTTCTGCACTATCAGGCGGATATGATTTACCAATAGTTAATTCTCAAGGGGCAATTCTTTCAACCCAGCAAAAAAATTCCTTAGCCAAGATAAAACTTGTAAAATCCAGTGATTTCTTTTTGCTAAATGCTCTGCCTTCAATGCGCTCAAAAATACTTGACTATAGTTTATCTTTGATATTGACTAATGAATCTTCAATAGTATTTACTCCTACTACTGCCACTCCTTTGCTGTTTGAAATAAATGAAACCCAAGGAAACAGAACTCTGTTGAATTACTCAGTAGCAAGAGAAAATACTGAATTAATTTCAGGAATGAATTCATTATTTATTTTATCTAAATTAGATGGCTGTTATGATTATACAGGAAAAGAAGAATCTGCATTTGTGAACAATGGGCCGGATTATGGGAACGGTTTAATATTTGGATTATACTTGCCTATTGCTAAAAATGATGGGTTAAATTTTGTTAAGACTGTAGCATATGCTCCAACTCAAAATAATTACTATTTGAAGAAACCATTAATGGGTACAATTTATTCTCCTCTTTCACCAAATGCAACAAATAATGATATTATTCTAAGCGGAGTGCCAAATATGAAATCAAATAATTCAATAGGTAATGAAACAGTTGATTCATTGGAAAAGATAATGCAGGGAGTAGAAGCAGGAACTATTTGCGTTGCAAATCTAGGGACAAGAGAGGTATTCTTTTGGCCAGAAGAAAATATGTTTGATAAGAAGTACGTTGGTGAAGAATTTAGTCAAAAGCAATTGAGTGCAATGAATAGTTGTACAAAACAACAAAACTAATTATAAAATTTCACTTTAAAAAATTTAGTTTGTTTATTTTATTCTCATTCTTGCTTTTAGTAGTCTGTCTTTATTTAGAATGTTTTGCGGAGCAATAGTTTGCTTTGACAAAAAATTTTTTTTAATTAAGTTTCTTCTTGCTGCTTTTCGTTTTAGGTGAGCTTCAAGAGTTTTAATTGAATTATTTGGATCATTAGCTTCAGTAGCTTTTGGCTTATAATTGCTTCGCTTCATATAAAATTCGTCTGCAAGTGAAACAAGTTCTGCACGATGAACTCTTCTTGCAATAAAGTAAGAGTTAAGTTTTCCAACTAATTTTGGTCCGATTCTTCTGTGTTTCAAACCTTTTCTGGTTGAGACAACTAATACTTCTCCAAGCTTTTCTCCATTATCTTTAATTATCCTGCCTTTAACATAGCCAACTATTTTTCTTTGACCTGAAACATTTTCTCGTGCAACAAACACAACTTCGTTTTTTGACTCAGGGACATGAGTCATTTTTGAGTAAAACTGATCCATTTCATTTTTTAGTTCAGTTAAATCAGATTTTTTTGCAACACTGACTGAAACGCTCAAGGGAGGCAATTTAATTTTTGAATCCATGTTAATTAATTTGACTTTAGAAAATAAAATACTTGCTTTTTACTGCAAAATCAATCTTTCAGAGGCCAGCAGTTAGTTTCTGTCAATTATTTTTGTTTTATATTTAGAAGATTTATTTTTTAGCAAAACAATTCTTGAATTATCTTTCTCGTTTTCAAATTTAAATGAAGGTAATAGTTCAAGCAATTTATTTGTGAAGGCCTTTGTTTCTAAAAAAGAAGGGGTGTTTTCTTCCTTTAATCTTTGTCTTGAAAAACCAAGCCACATGTATGATTTTATTTCAATAAAATCTGGCTGAACTGCTTCTAAAACTTCACCGAATTCTTTTATTGTTTCTTCACTATCATTAATTCCTTTAATTAAAGTTAATCTAATTACAGTTCTTGTCGGCAAAAGTGCAAGTAATGCTAAAGAAGTCAAATAATTTTTCCACCCCTTTTTATCATTGTTGCAGGTAATGCTCTTGTAAAGTTTTTCATTTGGGCCAACCATTGAAATGTATAACTGAGTCGGAAGAGAATCTTGTTTTGCTAATTTTTTAAGCATACTCGGATTCTGCCCGTTTGAAACCAAAAAAACTGTTTCGGTTGTTTTTCTATTTTTTAGTTCCTTGATTAATTTTGGCAAGTTTTTGTATAATGTCGGTTCTCCAGAAAGAGAAATTGCCCAGTGCTTTGTATTCATTGCATTGTCAAATTGTTCTTTTGTTACTTGTGAGTTTCCTTTAAATCCAGTGAGAAGTTTTTTTCGTTCAACAATTAAACCTTCAATCAATTCTTTTGGATCTGTGTCTTGTGCAATATTGTCGGGAACACAGCCCATGTACTCCTTTGGTCTCCAGCAGAAAATACATGAATTGTTGCACCAGAATGTTGTTGGTGCAATTTGGTGGCAGGAGATTGTATCTGCCCCATAAAAATCCTGTTTATAACAATGACCTTCTCCACGAAGAGCTTTTTTATTCCATTCACAAACTTGAATACTCGCATCTTTATAAAAGCCATATTTTTTATGTGAAAAATTATTTAATAAGTTTTTTTTGCTTAATTTAGCCATCTGTATCAAAAATAGAGGGATAAGGAATGCTTATAAATAAAATCAATCAAGATGAATGTATAAGGGTGAGAAGTTTGGAAGGAAGTATACAATTAGTAGCGAATTATTTTGACTGGAAAGTAGTTAAGAAGCAAACAATAACTGATAAAACTGATCCTTTGACAGTTGCTGAATTTTTGGCTAGCTTGACTAATAGTGTTGATGGAAAAGTTGAATTTAATTTAAGAAAAAAAGTTGCCCTTGATAAATTGGACAAAGTACTCACTGAACTTAATTTAGTAAAAGGAGACGCTGTGCGCGCAATGGAAGAAATTAACACACGAACAGTTTCAAAAGTAATAAATGAAATTTCTCAAATACCTGAATTACAAAAAAACCAGCAAAAAGAAGTAGCTGAATTTTGTAAAGTATATGCTACAAGAAAGGCACTAAAAAGTTGCGGGCTAATGATTGATTATACACAAATTGAAATACCTGGAATGGGAAGACTTAAGAAAAAAGTTCCAAAAGACGCTAAGGAATAAATTTAATTTGAACTCAATTTGTTGGACAAATTTTAAATTTGATTGGTGAGAAATTTTGGTTTTTGAAGAAATAATAGTAAACCAATTCTTCCAATCTTTCTCAAACCCTCTTCTAAATATATTCTTCCAATTAATCACTTACTTTGGAAACCCTTTGCCTTGGTTTGTTTTTGCAGCATGGCTTTTTTGGGCAGGATACGAAAAAAAAAGTTTCACTTTAATGACAATACTTCTCTTCAGTTCGATTGCATCAGGTACATTAAAACAAATAATTGCCAGACCAAGACCTACAGGATTACTTGTACTTGATGATGCCACTGGTTACTCCTTTCCTTCAGGGCACTCAACAGTTGCAGGAACACTTGCAGGATACAGTTACTTTTCAAATTTAGTAATAAAACAGGCAAAGTGGATAATCATTATTCTTGCAATTCTAACAGGAATATCAAGGTTATATTTAGGAGTTCACTATGTCAGCGATGTTTTGGCAGGATTACTGCTTGGTGCAATTTTAGGATGGGTTATTTCAAAACTTGAAATAAAAATAAATAAAGCAAACTTTCATATTTCAAAAATAAAGGAAGAAGCACTACTCGTAGGATTTTTTGTTTTAATGATTGTTGCAGATTTAGTTATCCCTGCAGAATATTACGGAGCGTATACAATTTTAGGATACTTTATTGGATATGCTATTTTTAGGCACACAAATTTAAAACAAAATTTGACTTTAGCAAAAACAAAAACCCAACTTGCTGTTGCATTTATTGGAGGGACAATATTTTTGGGAATACTTGGGGCAAGTGCATACTATTTGACAATAGGAATTGTTAGCCAAGTGCTGTTCTTTTTTTCAGGAATATTCATTACCCTTATTTGGCCAATAGTGATTTCATTTACTGTTGCGAAAAGAGAAAAACAAAAAACAAAGAAACCTAAATCTACTAAAAAGAAAAAAAAGTGAACTACGCATGATTACAAAAAGAATGATGAGTCTTGCTTTATTCAAAAAGGGAAAAATGATTCCATCTGCCAGAAACACTATGCTAAAACTAGGGAAAGTTAATCCTATAAAATCAAAAAAATTAGTTGGAGAATGTAAAAAATTGACCACTGTTCTTAATATCAAATTAGCTGCGCCCAAATCAAAAATAAGAACACTTGAACTTGAAAGACTTGCAAAAAGAATAAGTGATTGGGAAAAAAGAGCAGATGCTTACGTCCACTCCGAAGAACAGCTCTTAGGGAATATGGCTAAAAACACTCCATCCTATGAAAGAATACATTTGTTTAGAAATGAATTAACAATAATTCAAGCAACTCTTGAAATAGCAGAACAAAATGGACTGCTTGAAAAGGGCTACACTAAAAAAGCACTGAATATCAGTTGAAGAAAGTAAAAAATTAACTAAAAACCAACGTTTAAAAAACACTCTCTGAACTAATTATTTACTCAAGTATCAAATTGAGTGGATGAAATCCCCCCTTAGTTTAGCAGCTAAAACGCTCGGCTGTAGACTCTATAATCCTTGAAAAAGAAATTTTTCAAGTAACAGAGACCGAGATACCCCCGGTGCAAGTCTGGGAGGGGGGATTTACTTTTTTTAAACAAAAAATTAAATATTACTTGAAACAAACCTTTTTAATTAACTAAATACTTTAGATGATTATGGAAAAGAACTTAATTAAAGTGATTGTAATTATTGTTGTTTTAATTGGGTTAATTTTAATTTCCCCTGTCTCTGATTACAAATCTGGCACTACTTGTCCTTATCATACTTTTAAAAGTGATTGCTTAGGATTAAAATTTCCTAATGTGTTTTTATTTTTTGAGGGAGTAGGGGGTTCAACTCATTGGTCTTGTTTAGGGATAGTTTCAAACACAAAATGTTATCTTAATGAATGTTCTTCAGATCCGAATGCAAAATATGAAGTTCCTTGTAATTTTTTAGGTAATTATTCAAAACTTTGTGCTGATGATAGGAATGCATTTTCAAAAGATATTAATTCATATTATCATTGTTGTAATTTAGTATATGGTTTATGTGATGAGAAATATAATCAATTTAATTCCAACTAAAAACTCTAACTGCTTCCATGTGCAGAGTCTGGGAGGGGGGATTCCCAAAAGGGAAGACCAACTGGATGAAGTGCTAGTTATAAAAACTTCTAAACTGATTTTGGTGTGATAAAATGATTGACTCAATGGATTTATTCGCCAAAGCAATAATGGATAGAATTAATGGGGATAATGCCGACTTCTTTTTTATAGATAAAAATGATAAAAGATTTGTCCATAATTTGGACCGATATTACAAGACTCCTTTTCCTGCGACAAGATTAGAAAAAAAACTTATCAAATTATGCTATGGTGACATCCTTGATGTTGGTTCTGCAACAGGAAATTATTTTCCCGAACTAATGAAACAAGGGACAGTTACGGGGGTAGAATACAGTACACACTTGGTAAAAATTGCGAAAAAACAAGGGATAACCAATATTGCAAAGGCAGATATTTTTTCATACAAAGCAAGCAAAAAATTTGATACAATAACCCTCTTAGAAAATAACCTCTGCCTTGGCGGAAGTGAAGAAAAAACCAAAGAACTTATTAAAAAACTATTAATATTATTAAAAGAAGATGGAAAAATCCTTAGCATGATTTCTAAGCGTGCCAAGGACAACAACTTTTTTATTGCAGAGTTAACTGCGGAATACAAAGGAAAAAAAGGGACCTTATTCAAATACTTCAACATAAACCCCAACTACCTCAACCAGATGTGTAAAAACATGAATTGCAATATAAAAATTCTTGGCCAAGACGAAAGAAATTATCTACTGGAACTCAAAAAGGAACGATAAACCCGAGTCACAAACTACTCGCTAATAACAATAAGCCAATTCACTCGGTCGCAAGTCTCTGGGGTGGGGATTTACTTTTTATACTTCTTTTTTATTAACCCCACACAATACCCATTTAAATCTTTTGTGGGGTTAACTTTGTAATGGTTTACTTTACTGAGAAAAAGATTAAGGGTAAAAAATACTTATATGCGGTGCAGTCGATTAGGCTTCGTGATGGAAAAGTAACAAAAATTTCAAAATTAGTAAAAGACAAAATACTTACTTCTGAATTAAAAGACTTTTTTAATGAAAAAGAAAAAGAGCTTTTTGGAAAAGAATCAATTGTTTCTTATAAAACAGATTCTATTTTTACTAAAGATCAAATAATAAAAATTGAAGCTACAAGACAGGAATACAAAAATATTTTACGCAAATT
Organism: archaeon; assembly: GCA_036170245.1. Lineage (GTDB taxonomy): Archaea > Iainarchaeota > Iainarchaeia > Iainarchaeales > JAAZKV01 > JAAZKV01. The sequence continues at coordinate 22,982 of JAVHOV010000036.1, forward strand.
GACAAAAGCTCAGTTAAAGGATTTATTTGATAGATTTACATCAAATTTTACTTATGAATCAAATGCAATTGAAGGCAATTCTTTAACTCTTAAAGATGTTGCAATGGTACTGTTTGAAGGTAAAGTCATTGTCGGAAAAGAGTTAAGAGAAATATATGAAACAAGGAATTCAAGAGAAGTAGTGGAATTGATTCTTAAAAATAAATTTAACTCAACTGAAAAAGATATAATTCAAATGCACAAGTTGCTTGTGAAAGATATGGGTGTACAAGAAGGGTACAAAAAAATACCTAATTACATACTTGGTCGAAAAGTAGAAACAACTCTTCCTGAAAATGTTGAAAAAGAAATGAAAGATTTGGTTGATTGGTTAAAAAAAGAAAAATCAATTCATCCTATACAAAAAGCAGCTTTGTTGCATGGTAAATTTGAAAAGATTCATCCATTTGATGATGGCAATGGCAGAGTTGGAAGATTCTTGATAAATGTTCTTCTGATTAGTGAAGGTTATGCTCCGCTAATAATAAGAAAAAGTCAAAGAATTGCTTATATGAAAGCACTAGAAGATTTTGATAATGGTTATACTAAGAACTTAGAAAGATTCTTACTTGATAAATACAAAAATACGTTCAAAAATTTCTTTCAAATTTATGCAAAATACTTGAAGTGATAAAAATGAAACAAGAAAATAATTTGTTTGGTGAAGCAGATACCTTGATTCCCGTGTGCAAGTCTCTGGAGGGGTATACCTTTTTCTTCAGCAAATCACTTGCGAATCATTTTTATTAACAATTTAGTGTTATTTTGTTATGGAATTTGAATTTAAAAATGGTCAAATCTTATTTGATCGAGAACTTAGTGATTTGGATGAATTTGTAACAAAGTTTGTAAACATACTTAATAAGAATAAAGTTAATTATGTTCTCGTTTCAGGCTATATTGCAATACTTTTTGGCAGAAGCAGAGAAACAGAAGATATTGATATTATTATAGATAAAATATCTTTTAAAAAATTTGATTCTTTGTGGAATGCACTTGGAAAAGAATTTGAGTGTTTAAATACTTCTTCATCAAAAGAAGCATATAAGGAGTTTTTATTAGAGAAATCTTCAATTAGATTTGCATATCCTGGAGAATTTATCCCTAATATGGAAATAAAGTTTCCTAAAAAAGAGTTTGAAAGAGAAACACTTGATAATAAATTAATAGTAAAAGGAAAAAGTTATTCCTTTAATATTTCGAATTTGGAAAAACAAATTGCGTTTAAATTATTTCTTGGTTCAGAAAAAGATTTGGAAGATGCAAGACACTTATGGAATATATTTAAAGATAATCTAAATAAACAATTAATTATTACAAAAGCAAAAGAATTAAAAGTTTTAGATGACTTAATTGATATGGTGTTGGGATGAAATATTCAAAAGAAGAATTGCAAGAATACAAAAGTCAAAATTTTAAGGAAAGACTCAAATTTATAGATGATTATACAAACTGGTTAAAAAAAACACCAAATAAAGAATGGTCAAAGCAACAAAACAAAATTCTTTCTCAATAATGGATTTAGTTTCCTCTTGTGCAGAGTCTTTGGGAGGAGGGTTTACTTTTTATACTTTCTTTGCGTATTTGATTTATGCAAAAATTAGTTTCAATAATTTTGATTATTTTACTTGTCTTATTCTTGCTTTTAACTGGTTGCGTTCAGCCGACTGTTTGTGGTGATGGGGTTTGTCAAATTTGGGAAGATGAAATTAATTGTTCTGTACTTAATGGAGGGGATTGCCCTAAGGTTCATGACGAAAATATAATTAACCTTAAAGGTCAATACTCTGGATTTTATGAGTTTCCTTCATCTTTTTTTGATTCATCAAATCTTTCTCCAAGTGAAGTGCTCAAAGGAACTGATGCCCAATATTTAGCTTTAAGCGATTTACATAATAATATTGTTCCTTATTCCTTTGCAAATATTGAGTATGATGAAAATGCTTATGGTTACACCACTCCTGAAGGAATAAAGCTTGGAGTGTATGCTAACCCTAAATTGAATAACGGGTATCAAAGATGGGAATTAATGGCACATGAACAAGGGCATAACTTTTTTGGAGGAACTAGTTCTTTTTACAATATTTTATCTAATGGAGAACCATTTATTCAGGAAAGTTTTTCTGTAGTGAGCGCATTTTATACTAATTATTACATTTTGGATAAAAATTTCAATTTGTCTGAAAAAATATTAAACGATATGAAGTATGATTTTAATAATGGCAGAAAATATCAAGAACAAATGCATGCTGAATATGTTGATTTAAATAAAAATTTTAATACTCTTGATGTAAAAACAAGTCAAGCTTTGAGTTTTGAAATGATTTTGTTAGGCGAACAATATGGTTGGGATAAATTTAAGCAAGTTGCCAAAAATTTTTCTGAAAAAAATAATGAATTGTTTGATTTTCAAAACGATGGAATTACTTCCGAAGAGCAATCAACATACATTATTGCATCATTAAGTTCGGCTTTTGGAGTAGATTTTAGAGAGAAGTTTAATAATCTTAATTTTTTAATAGATGATGAATTTTATGAAGAAGTTTATTTTAAATTAACAACTTCTTGATCGTTGTATTATGAGTGATTATGATAAAGAGAATAGAGCAAAAAAGTATTTGCTTACTGATGAAAGTTATAGGAAGAAATTATTTATTGGCCCGACTTATTTGAATCTTTTAGGGAATACAAAAGGTAAATCAATTGTTGATATTGGTTGCGGGAGCGGTTTTTCTTCAAGATTAATAAAAAAATCTGGGGCTAAAAGTGTTACTGGTATTGATAAATCAAAAAAACAAATTTTTTTAGCAAACGAAATTGAAAAGAAAGAAAAGTATAATATAAATTATTTAGTTGGAAATATTGCAAGTACTTCTTTTTTTAGCAATAATAAATTTGATATTGCTGGTGCTGAGCTTTTATTGCATAATGCAAAAACAAAAAAAGAATTATTTATTATGTGCAAAAATATTTCCCTTCTTTTAAAAAAAGGGGGAAAATTTGTGATGGTTAATCAGGACCCAGTGAATTTTAAATTAGGTAAAATTAGGTTCAATGAAAAATACGCGTATTCTGGCAAGAAAGACGGTTCAAAAATAAAATGCACTCTTTATACAAATTCAAAAAGAAAGATTTGTTCAGTTACAGTGTATCATTGGAATAAAGATGTTTATGAACAAGCACTCATTAAATTTGGATTTACTAATATTAAGTGGTACAATTTAACTAAATCAAAAGATGCAGACCTTATTTTGGGTAAAAAAAGAGCTGATGAGTTCATGCAAGCTCTTCCTTCAGTTGGACTCAGCTGTACTAAAAAATAACTTTTATTTGTTTACAAATATTGCTAATTAGTTTGTAAGTATCAGCAAAAATGAAGTGTTTTTGAGTACCTTAAGTGAATGAACTTCTTTTTTCTTCATATGAATCAAAACATTTTTAGCCATTTTAATTTTTTTACCCTTGAGTGTGAAAATCCCTTCTCCTTCTATAACTAAAACAAATCCTTCTTTGGTTGAAGTGTGTTCGCTAAGTTCTGAACCTTTGCTCATGCAAAAAAGAGTAGTGTCGCCTGATTCATTTTTTACTAGAACTTTACTAAGTATTCCGCTTTTTGGGTATTCAATTAATTTTTCGAGTTCAAAATTATTTTCTTTCAAGCTATCACTTGGTTAGTTTAAGGGTTAAATGTTAATAAATGTATTTTGTTCTCCTTCTTTTGCAAAATTTAGCTTTTTTACTTAATTAGTTTGCTTAATGAAAGTTTGAATTTTAACCCAAGAAATACATTTTTAAAGGTTTTTAGGGACTAAGTATGTTAGAAAACTGCTTTTAGTGAACAACTTTTATTTTTCTTGCAGTTAAGAAAGAGAACAGTTAGAGAGTTAGAATTTTAGAAAAAATGGGGTTATTATTATGAATCATTATAGGGAAATTGAAGGCTTGCCAATTAGTTTAATCAGTGAAAGAACTGCATTCAGACCTTTTATGGGTACAACAGCAGTTAACCCTAACTCAAAAATCGAGGGCAAAAAAACAGGGACTACTACAGTTGGAGTAATAGGAAATGGATTTGTTTTACTTGCTGCAGATCAACAAGCCACAATGGGAAGCGTTGTAGCTGATGAAGACGCACAAAAAATTTACCAAATTACTGATTACGTTGCATTAACAATTTCAGGCGGAGTGGGAGATGCACTTGCAATTATAAGATTCTTAAAAGCACAGGCAAATTTATACGAGATAGAAAGGGGAACAAGAATAACTCCTAGAGCAGTTGCTTCACTTTTATCAAATGTTTTAAACGGAAACAGATATTACCCATTTATATTCATGCCATTAATCGGCGGAGTAAATAACAAAGCTGAACTTTATGAAATAGATCCTGTTGGAAGTATTGCTGACAAGAAGAGATATGGGGTTACAGGATCTGGATCAGATTTTGCAATTTCAATCCTTGATGCTGACTTTAAAGAAGGGATGACTGAAGATGAAGCTTTGGCTCTTGGAGTAAAAGCAGTAATGGCTTCAAAGAACAGAGATATTTACACAGGCGGAAGAACAATTTCTGTAGTAATACTTGACAAAGAAGGATATAGACAAGTTGATTCAAAAGAAGTTGAAAAAGCAATAGCAAAAACAAAAATTAATTTTGCAAAACTCCCAAAAATGTAAAGTAAAGATGGGAGTTTTTTTGTTTCTTTTGATTATTTAATTTTAGGATTAATATACAATGCAAGACTTTTTTGAATTTACAAAACAATAAAACATGAGTTGATTTAATGGTACAAAAAATAAAAATATTGGACGATATAAACGAGACTTTGAAAAAAATAGTTCCTGATTCTTGCGGAATAACTAAAGTAGAAATGGAAGGGCCTGAAGTAATAATATACACTAAAAACCCTGGCGCATTCTTTTCAACTGAAAACTTGGTTTCAAAAATTGCTTTTGAATTAAAAAAGAGAGTAAATATCAGAACTGATAAATCTCTTTTAAGTAATCCTGAACAGGCAAAAAAAATTATACTGGAATTAATTCCTGCTGATGCGGATGTAAAAGAAATTTACTTTGAAGAACCATTCAGCGAAGTTGTAATTGAAGCAGTGAAGAAAGGAATAGTAATTGGAAAAGGTGGAGAAATATCAAAGAAAATAATTCTTCAAACTGGATGGACTCCAAGAATCTTAAGAGCACCTACTTCAAAATCAGAAATATTATCTGGAATTCGAAAACACTTATTTAGACACGCTGATGAAAGAAAAAAATTCTTGCTAAAAACTGCTGAAGAAATTTATGCTCCAAGAACTGAAACTAAAAGACAATGGATTAGGCTAATGGCTCTTGGTGGATTTAGAGAAGTTGGACGAAGCTGTATGCTACTTGAAACTGAAAGTACACGAATTCTGCTTGATGCAGGGTTAAACTTCAGTGCTGATGATCCGTATCCATACATTGATGCTTTAGGTTATCCGTTAAGCGAGATTGATGCAATTGTAATTTCACACGCACACTCGGACCACACTGGATTACTTCCATTCATTTACAAAATGGGTTTTGACGGACCGGTTTATTGCACAGAACCAACAAGAGACCTAATGACTCTACTACAATTTGATTATCTTGATGTAAGTGTATCTCAGGAAAAAACTCCTCCTTACTCAGAAATTGATGTAAAAAATACTCTATTACACTCAATAACAAGAGAGTACCGAGAAGTAACGGATATTGCTCCTGATGTTAGATTAACTCTTCACAACGCTTCCCATATTTTAGGATCAAGTTCAGTTCACTTAAATATTGGAGAAGGAGCGCACAATTTAGTTTACAGTGGGGATATCAAATACGGATTAACTCGATTGTTTGATAATATTGATATTAAATATCCTAGAATTGAAACTTTAATTATTGAAAGTACTTATGGTTCAAGAGATGCTGTGCAATTATCAAGAGAAGAAGCTGAACAAAAACTAATTGAAATAATTCAGGAAACTACACAATTCGGCGGAAACGTTTTAATTCCAGTATTTGGGGTTGGAAGAGGACAAGAAATATGCATGGTTATTGAAGACGCATACAAAAGAGGATTAATCTCAGACAAGAACAGTATTTATGTTGAAGGAATGGTAAAAGAAGCAAGTGCAATACACACAGCATACCCTGAATACTTAAGACAAAGTTTAGAAAAAAGAATTTTGACAAATGATTCACCATTTGATTCAGGATTATTTAAATCAGTAAAAAAAGAAGACCGAGACAAGATCTGCCAAGGAAGCGGAGCAGTAATACTTTCAACTTCTGGAATGATGAGTGGCGGGCCGGTAATTGATTACTTCCACAAGTTAGCAGAAAACCCTGCCAACACTTTAGTGTTTGTTGGATACTTAGCTGAAGGAACTTTCGGAAGAAAAATTCAGCAGGGACTAAAAACATTGCCAATTTCTGATAATGGAAAAACAAAAAGACTTGAAGTAAAAATGAGAATAGAAACAATCGATGGATTCAGTGGACACTCTGATTTTAATCAACTTTTAGGTTACGTTTCTTCACTGAAACCAAAGCCAAAGAAAATAATTGTAGATCACGGGGATCCTGCAAGAAGTGTAGAATTATCAAAAACACTCTCTGCTAAATTTGGAATAAGTTCAAGTGCAATTAGAAACTTAGAAGCAGTAAGACTAAGGTAAAAATTAATTGGATTTTTTTCTGATTAATTTTTCTAATTTTTTCTTTAATATTTTTAATTAGTCGAGCGGGAAATCTGCATCTTTTAAGATGCGGATGAAAGCGA
>JAVHOV010000037.1:0-29572 GCA_036170245.1 archaeon
TTTTCAAGCGAAGGAAAAAGCATAGTTGTAGCAAGCTCAGAAAATCAAAAAGAACTTTATATTGAAAAATTCATTAACGGTACAGTTGAACAGGTATTATCAAAACTAGGAATAATTCCAATTCTAAGAACACATATTTTAGCACTAATCGCATGTGATTATATTTCTGATCTAAAAAGCAGCGAACGTTTTTTTGAAAACACTCTTTATGCATATCAACTGCAGGACATGGGGGAATTATTACACAATATTGTGGACATTGTTGAAGAACTAAAGGATTATGGATTTGTTGAAGAAAAGCAAGAACGCTTTTTTGCAACAGTTTTAGGAAAAAGAGTTTCTGATTTATTTTTGGATCCATTCAGTGCGCATGAATTAGTTACTGCTCTAAAAGCAAAAAAAACTTTTACTCCATTTTCCTACCTTTACACTTGGGTGAATTGCACTGAATTCAATCCTCCTCTAAATCCTCCAAAACAACTTGCCCCATTGATTATGGAAGAAATGTCAAACAAGTTAGATGAAATCCCATTTTCACAAGAAAAAGTTTTGTTTGACAGAAGTTCAAATGAAAAATTCTTTTCAGCAATGATGCTTCAAGAGTGGATTAAGGAAAAAAAGGAAAATGAATTATTCACTGAGTTTTCGCTGGCCCCAGGAACTCTATTTGGAAAAACTCAAATAATTGAGTGGCTTGCGTATTCTACAATTGAATTAAGCAAAGTCCTTCATGAAGAGCGGCATTTAATTAATGCGGACAAGCTTTCAAAGAGAGTAAAATATGGTGTGAAAGAAGAGCTTTTGATGCTTGTTGAACTAAAAGGAGTTGGAAGAATAAGAGCAAGAAAACTGTTTAATGCAGGAATAAAAAAGCCAAGTGAAGTAAAAAATAATTTAATAAAAGTAGAAGCAATTTTAGGGAAAAAAGTTGCAGATCAGCTTGAAAAACAACTAACTTTTGGAAGCAAAAACTAATCTTTTATGAAAAATTGTTGTTTTAGTTGGTCAAAATTTTTTTGAAAAGAGCTTTTTTTGTTCCCCAAAAACTTTATTAATCCTGAAACACTATTCTTTTCAGATTTGATTTAGTGGTTAGATGGGTTTTGTGCAAGTTTTAAAAGGGTTTTACTACCGTGCAGAAGACAAATGGTATGACTTTCTTGATGCACTTGACCGAAGACAATTGCCAGTGTATAAATTAATTGACCCTATTGATAGTGTAATTCCGAGTTTTTTGCTTTTTATTTTAACTACAATTTTTGTTTTAGTATTAATCGCTTACTTACTACAATTTTATTCGCCAGTTGAATTTACTTTCACCGCGGTTGATTCATCAACAAGAGCCACTCTTTCAGGGGTTGCAATTTCGGGTGTGATTAATGATGAAAATTTTAGCAAAGTCACGGCAGATACTGGGGAAGCAAAATTAATTCTAAAAGGAAAACCAGCAAATTTGTTTGAAAAAATAGGGTCTTTCTTTTTTGCAGAAGATTTAGAATTCAATGCAGTTCTTTCAGCTGAACGAAGCGGATATCATAAAGTTGAAAATAAAAAATTTGATTTAGCTTCAAAAGATGCAACAATTACTCTTACAGCAATAACTTTAGCTGATTTAAACAAAACTTTTGCATCAAGCACAGATGTGGAACTTGTTGATAATTCTACTGGAGAAAGAATAACTGACTCCAAAGGAACAGCCTATGTAAAGTATGGTTGCTCAAACAAAGGGATGGATCAAAAAACTAGTTCAGATGGATTTGACGGATTAGTTGATGGTAAGTTCAAAATAATTGAACCTAATTGTAATTTTGTTGTTAACGGAGCTTACTCACCAGGGTATGAACCATTAAACGGAATAGATGTTGAATTAGATCCAGCTCAAACCTTGCATACAATAAAGTTAACAAAATCAAGTTCCCCTACAAAAGGAATTGCAAAAATTTATGTTTCTGAAAAAAACTCTTCTCCAATAGTTCCGTTAGTAGGTATTCAAGTAAGACTTCTTGATTTAGCAGGTAATTCTTATGAAGAAGGAACAACTGATTTTTCAGGAGTGTTCCAAAAAGAAATTAATCCAGGAACTTATATTATAACTGCAACCAGCCCAGACGGAAATTATTATTCAATTGATTCCGGCGCGAATGAATTAATTGTAGTAACAGTGAATAGCCTTTCTGAAAAATCAATTTACATGCAAAGAATGGATCCAAAATTAGTAAGATTTTTGAGAATACAAGTAATAGATTACAACGGAAGAAATCTACTTAAAGATGTTAGAGTATTTCCTCAAAGTCTAATTGTTAATTCAGATAATAACCTGACCGCGAAGGGGATGGTTGGGGCTTGCACAAATTCCTGCAGAACTGATGCTAATGGACTAATAACAATCAGCGGATTAAGTTCTCAAGATGAAGGAAGAGTAATTGTATCTTTATTCAAAGATGATTATATTGAAAAAGTATTTCAGCCAAAGTTCTTTAAAATAAATTCAACTGAATTTGAAACTGTTGAACTTGAAAAAGCAAATTATTCTGAAAATGGAAATGGTGGAAAAGGTTTAGTTTTAGTAAGAGCAAAAAATGATTTACGTCCACTTAGCCCTGCAAAAGCATACATGTACTTTAATTCTCCAGAACTAAACATAAATGGAATCAGTTTAATTCAGGCTGGTATTGATGTTAACTCTAATGGCCAAGCAATTTTCAGCGGACTTGCAACAAGAGAAGACAAAGTATATTATGCAAGTGCAAATTATGCAGGAATTATAGGAACATCCCAAATTAAAGCAGTTGAAGAAGGTAAAACAGTATTATTTGACGTTAATATTGAATCAGAAATATCTTTTTTAGAAGTTAGACTAATCGGGTATAACGAAACTACTATTGTTGATAAAAATAAAGCAGTAGTAAAAATAGTTCCTACTTCTGCTATAAATGGGCCTTTTGAAACACTCTCTTTTGACAGCTCTACTCAAAACTTCAAAAGTAAATTGCATGACAAAAGTAGAGAATATACTCTTTCTATTGACTTGAACAATTATGTTCCATTAAAGGAAAATGTAACACTTGTAAGGGAAGGAAGCAATTTAGTAACTAAGGTAATGTATCCTAGTAATGATGAAATTCTTGCAGTCTTTAATGGGTTATATGAAAATTTAGTTTCAAATGAACCTGCAACTTTCCTTGATTTAAACAATTTAATTGATTCAACTACAAAAGGATATTTTGCAAGCACAAGTTATGTTGTGGGAAAATCACTAAAGGACGGAAATGTTTTAGGGACACTTAAAGTAAATGAAAAAGCGAGTATAACTAATATCCCTTATGTTACTCAAGATTATTTGAAAAAATCAGAAATCTATTCCTGTGCTTTGGAAGAAAAATTACCTTATAATGATGATAATTATTATTTGCCTAGTGAATGTGTAAAATCTTCAACAGCCCAAGGAAAACAAGCAAGCGCAATATGGGACGGAAATGTTGAGGCAGGAGTTTACAATATTAAAACAAAATTGGTTTTTTCTTCTAATACTGAAAATGGAGATATGTTGGATTTGAATTATAGTGGAAAAGAAACTGATTTTGGATTTGTTTCAGAAGACAAAAATAGAACTACTTATGTGATAGGGGCTTCAATTTGCAAATACTCTGCTGACGATTCAACATGCCCGGGAATATTCTTTTACTCTTCACTTAACTCTACTTCACTTGGATCAGAATCCTTTGATTACACTCCTGATAAGAAAAGATTTTCAAAATACAATCAACAATCAGAAGTTGAAAAAGATTTAGCAAATCCTCTTCAAATAAATATTTTTAACAATCATCCCGTGAAAATTGATTTGAATTTGACTGCGTATGCTTTTGCTTCACAGACAATGGATTTGTTTAATAGTAACGTAAACGGAAATGGTTCTTTCCACTTTGATTCTAATGATGGAGTGCAGAAAAAAGTAATTGCCTCAAAAGTTTCAATAAACCCTTTTAAGAAATCTGCTCTGACTGATGTTAATTTAGTTAATATATTTAGTTCAAAAGAAAAAGCAAGATCATACATAGTAATAGTAGCAGAGCTTTCAAGCGGGGAAAAATATTATCTTTTCATTGATGCAGTCACTCAAGGAAGAAATATATTTTTACTTGGGGGAAACTTTTTATCAGGAGTTCCTGACCAAATATTCAATGCATCTATAATTAACGCTGATGAGCGGGCTGTTGATTTATACAGTGTTGATTGGAAAGTATTAGGCAATTGTTCTTTAGATAATGTATTAAAGAGCGGTACAGGAAGCATAAACAATGATGTATTTTCAATGACTATTCCTGGAGTTTATGAATATGACAAAGACTGTTTGGCTCTTAGAATTGTTGCAAAAGATGAAATTTACAGAGAACTGAATTTAATTTTAAAGGCAGGAACTGGGGGAATAGATGATCCTGAATTATCTTGTGCTTCAGTAGGAATAGTTGACTCGCCAAATAACAAAGATGTATATTTGCAGTGGGGTAACACAAATAAGTTGATACTTACTAACACTTGTCCTGAAGAAATCAAATTACAATTTGAAAGCAGACTCATATTAAACGGAGTTGATGAGTGCCCTTCATTATTACAAGGTGAAAAATGCACAATTAAAATTAAGGCGCAGAATAAAGATTATGATGTTAATGAAAGGTTTTCAGATGTTTTGGGGGTATTCCCAGTTTATGTAAAAGCAAAACTTGCTTCATCTAAGAAGAATTATTCACAAGTGAAGCTAGTAAAAGTTCATGTTCAAAATTCAGGAGATTGCTTTGCAATAAGCAAAGATATGTTTGATTTGAATAAAGGTCTTGCTCCCACTTCACAGTTGGAATTTGTAATAAATAACAGCTGCCAGTATACAGCTTTTGGAGATTATTTTATTCCAAAAGCATCTTTGAAATTCTCTGGAGTAGATCTTAACGACGCAAAGCCAAAGTATAGTTACATTGACTTGGATTATAATATAAATGTAAAAGGAGGAACATATACTCTTGTGACTAATCAAATCCTAAGACAGGATATTAAACTAAACTACCCTGCACTAGTGGAGGAACATCCTTCAAGCGATGCTGCGCCTTTAAAGAAATACTCAAATTTTATTTCAGTAATTGATCCTACTATTGCTGATCCAATATCAGAAAGAATGATGTTTAGATGGACTGATGATAGTGCAAACGAATATTATGGTGCAAAAATTGACGGGGATATAAAAGTTACTTATACTGATGGTTCAACAAAGTTAGTAACTCCTCCCATTAACTTTGACTTTTCAAGCGGAACAATAGCCTGTACAGGTTCAGACCCAGCGCATAGTAGTAATCATTGCATCAATAACGGGTCTGAAGTATTGCCTGACGGAGGTGTTTCTACAATGAAATACGGTTTATTTTATGTTTATTATCCAAAAGGAAAAATAAAGTCAATAGAACTTAATGTTTTAGGGGATCCAGATTCATCAGTCCTAACAGTTTACACAGATGTATTTGTAGATTATAATGAACCTCAAACAGTTCCTGTTTCAAGTGGAGAAACAACAACAAATAGTATTGCAAGCGGAACATTTAGAATATACCCAATCGAAGGAATGACGTTCTTGCTTAGAAATTACACTAATCCTAAAATTAAGCAAACTGTGCAGGAAAAAGTAGATTTATGCAAATATGTTCTGACAAACAGGGCTTGGATAGGAGACGACAAAGTATACTATATAGAAAAGCACTACAACAATTATGACGGGGCTAGCAGATACTGCAACTCTATTGATAACAGATTGGTTGAAAATAATACAAACAAATTAGTCGAAAGTTTTTCAAGCATTTCTCAAGTAGTAATCGGAAATTGGGTGCGTGACAGTAACCAGTTTAACTGGATGGGTGTAGGGTATGGATTCTGGACTAATGAATGCAATGCAGACAATAACACCTGCAAGGTTATTAACAAAACTGCTTCTGGGCTAAACGGCGCAATAGATATGACTAGAACAATAGATATGAGTAAATATGATGTTGATAGTTATGCTCCGCTTTGCGAACAGGATAATTTAAATAATGTTTCAGTTGATGAAGCATCATGCCTAGCACTTGGAGTAATATGTGATAAAGATACAGGGATATGCAGTGAAAGCACTCCTGAATTATTTGACTCATTCCTTGCAGAGGGGTATGTAACTATAATAAATCCATCAACTTCAGTAGAAATTATTGCTGCAAGAACTGATAATGGAAATTTAGATAACTCTACAATAATTATTTGGATTGACGGGGGAATACTAAAGGCAATGTTTTTAGGGCCTGATTACACAGGTTATAATGATGAAAGCATAGAACTTAATATAATTGATAAAGGAGTAGTTGGAGATCTTTACGGAACATTAAACATAGTTGATTATGTAAATAAGGGGCATTAAAAAGAATTAAAGAATGTAGTTGATTGAAATGAATTGGAAAAATTTGATTTGGATTACAATGCTTTTAGTGTTGTGCTTAAACGTGTTTGCCGCAGGCGAGCAGATAAGCTTTGAATGGAACGACATGACTTCAGTTGTTCTTGATAAACAAGTGTTTAATGATTCAGAACCGATTACAGGAAAAGTAATTTTCACAAACCTTGACGGCGCTCCTTCACTTGGAACAAAGATTGTGCTCCATTTGGCTCAAGGAAGTTATACATATCCTTCTCAATTGAATTTAAATGAAAACATATTTGAAGAAAAAATAATTAACATGGACTTTGTTTTGTCTATGTCAAAAAAAGAAGCTGCTTTTTCGCTAACAAACCCTGGCAGTGGTGAATTCAGAGCTGATGCTTATGTGTGGGTAGTTAAATCAAAAGGGGCTGGAGCAAGTAACATTTTTTACAATCCTGTTTCTGCAAATTTTAAAGTCGAAGGAAATAAAAAAGAAAGAGCAGTAATTGACAGAGCTCAAACAGTTTTTGAAAACACTGTTGGCCCAATAGGATTTCCAGTTGATGCTAAAAGCAAGTTTAAGGGAGCAGTTGTAATAAATAATCCTTCCTCTGTTGAAAAAAATAATTTAACTGTTGGAATAAAAATATGTGAATGGGCTTCTGCATTTTGTGAAAATGAAACCGAAACTAAATTTAATGTTAATCCAATAGCTGCACAGAAAAGCGGTTCTGTTGAAGTAGAATTAATTGCTCCTGAAATACCTTCTGCATATGAAATAGGAATCACATTATACAATAATGGTGCAGTAGAATCTATTTACAAAAACAGAGTTATTGTCTCAGGCGGAACTGCAAAAGTAAGAAAAATAGTTCTGGGCGGACTTAACGATAAAAATTACAATTTAGATTTAGTTATTATGGGCAGTCCAGATCATTTCTCATACCCTGAGTTTGGTAACTTTGAATCAAAATTAGAAGTATATGCAGGAAATAATATTATTGAAGAAAAAAGTGCAAAAATAGATTTAATTAAAACAGGGGATATAATAGAGCAAAAGTATGCTCTTGATTCAAAGTTTTTTACAAAATTCTGTTCAAAAATAATTAAGAATAATATAATATATGAAACCGAATGCTTCACTGTTGATTTGAATAAGTTGCTTACTGAATATGACATACAAAATCCTAAAAAAATAGAAGCAACTTTTAGCTATGATGAGTTTTCAAAAATGCTCACAATAAATTTGAAGAAAGAAAAAATAAACGCACAAGTAAGAATATTTGACCCTGTTCAAAATTATCTCAAAGAAATGGTTACAGCTGACAAAGAATATTCAAAGAGCATACCAATGGAAAAAATAAATTTGTCTTTAGTAATTGATGATTTTGATTCAAAGACACAGCAATTAATTCCAATGAATTTGGCTTTGTCTTCTAATGATGATATAATATACGGTGACACAAATGACCCTAATGCAAATATAATCTCCCAAAAGAAATGCACAGGAATTGTATGCTCAAAGAACACTGTATGCACTACAAAAACCCAGCTTACTATAGAAGGAGATTGCTGTTACACTAAATGCGTTGAATCAGGAGTGAATTCACAGAATTCACTTGAAATTCCTTTAATTTTGTGGGTTGCCCTAATAGTTTTAATAGTTGCAATAGTCATTATTTATGAAGTAATACAAAAAAAGGGGGTAAAAAGAAAATGAATAATAGAACATTGCTGATTTTGCTTTTCATAGCCCTAATGCTTTCAGTTTCATTTGCTGAAATGCACTGCTGGAGACAGACAAAAGACAGAGCTATTGCCCTTTCTAATCTTTACACTTTTACTGAATCTTACTCAGATAATATTGTAGGATTAATAGTTCCAACAAATTCTATTCTGAAAGTCAGTGGATTTGGAAATTATACTTATCAATGTGAAGATGGAGCATCAGGACAGAGCAATAACTATATTGAAATTTATGACAATTTAACAGGGGCAGTTGTTAAGACAAACGGTACTCTTGGTACAGGCGGGCCTGTTTCAGTAGGTACTACAAAGATGTGCATGATGGTTGGGTCAGATGATGCATGCTATATTGAAAATGGGATCAGATATCCTGGAAAGGGAGAGTGCAGAAAAGGTTCTTTTAATGTGGGGGCAGGGGTTCAAGATACAATTGAAGTGCCAATGACTAGTTTTAAAGGTGAACAAGATTGGACTATAAGACTTGGGGAAATTTCTCCTGCAGCAGATGGCATTATAGCAGGATCTCCTCAAATAACTTTCAGAGACTTAAACAGAATCAAGTTTACTGTTGATTCTTCAAAGCCAGCTCTTTTAATTTTTCCTCCAACACCATTACAAAAATTAAATTCATATGATTTTGACGGAAATATGGAAAAAGTAGTTAATTTTACTATTCTAAATAAATCCAGAGTTCCAAGCATTATAAATTCATATTCTGTTGATTGCCCAAGCGGGGTAACTTGCGAACTTGATCAGATAAATGGGGCAAATATGTATGCTGGTTGGAAAGTTGCTTCAAACCAAGCATTTATGATTGAAGTAAGATATAAATTTAATAAAAATATTATTCCAACTTCTTTTGCTTCCCTATTGACTGTTAAATTTACTCCAAGCGGATTTGCTGATTGCCCTATAGAAGGATGCACTGCTTCTTCAACACCTCTAAAGTTTGAAGCAGGATTACTTGACGAACAAAAATTTCAGATAAATGTAATAAATCAAACAGAGCAAAAGTACTGTGTTGATTATGACGGGCATTTAGGAAGAACAGGTTCTGATTATGCTCCAAGAATTAATTTGTACTTTGGAGGAAATGTTATTCCAAGCAGTTCAGGTCAGGATCTTATTTCACTAAATGAATGTTCTCCACTTAATTATAGTTCATCTCAACCAAATCCTGACTGGGTTTACTGCACTCAAAATGAATTTTTAACTTCTCTTGCAGGAAGAATTGGATTATATGCTGAAAACATGCGTGCTATTGATTCTGCTGAAGAAAATGGGGATTTTGTTAGGGGAGCTAGTTATAGGACTGAAAACGGAAAATTAAAAGAGTTTTATGTTTACTTAAGAGAACAAGATTTGAACCAAGGTTCAAGAAACGCTTCTATTCAAGAAATGCTTGCTGCTTTAAGTGATGTTAGTGCTGTAAAAATTGGTTTTGAACACGGGCTAGTTACTAATAAAGAACAGCTAGTAAATTTAGTTGATGGGATGAATTTATTTAAGTCACTTCACGGAGTACTGATAAATGATACTAAAATTTCTCCAGGATACTATAAGGTTATACTTGATTTGAACGACACAGGAATTCAAGATTTGGGCGGATTATTTTATAATGAAAATATGCTTAACCCTAACATGAATGTTAAAATTTATTTTGAAAAAGTTTCTGATCCAAAACTTGATTGGTTCTTTTATTACATAAAAGACAATTATGCTGACAGTGTTTTCTTACCTCAAACAGGGGCGGATGCGTTTACTACAAATTACTTAGACAGGGGAACTATAATGAATTTTGAAAAGCGGGGCGACAATACTAATTTAACAAAATTTTACTCAACTTTTGCTATTCCTCTAATTGGAAAAATTGTAGACCAAGGAGAGGGAAATGGTTCTGATTCAAGTTTCGTTTTATCTGGCGATGAGTTCAAAAACAAGGAATTATTTACTGTTTGGACTGGATTTGCTAGCTCAATTGGGGCTGGATGCGGTACTACAATAATTAATCCTAAAGAAGGAAAGAAAGCTCTGCCATACAGAATACTTGATTCAAATCTAGGTGGAACTGAATATGAAATAACTGACTTGAACAGAGTAACTCCAAATTCAGTAATGTATGTTGAAACAGTTGTTTATTTGCCTACTACTTTTACTGAATTTGATATGAATTCACCATTCACTGTGTTCTCTTTAAGCGGAAATACTAATTCAAATAAAAGTTTATTTGTAGGTTTAACTAATTATACAAATTATAAAATAGATTCTCTTGAGAATATCCTTCAAGGGATAAAAGATCAGAATATTTGCATGTACTATGATAATTCAACTGATAAAGAAACTTGGAAATTGTTTTGGAACCAGGATAAAGTGCTTGATTCATTGAAGGCAATTGTAAAACCACAAATAACTGATGCAACTGTGTGTGAATCAAGAGAATTATTGTCAAGTTAAAGAGTGCTATTTTATTAATTTTTTTTAAAAAAACAATAAAAAGAGCCTTATTTTTAGTTAAAATTTAGATGAACTTGATTTTGAAAATACTTGCTGCGATTAATAGTATTGCAAGCAAGATAATTAACAATAATATTCCCTTTGATTCAAATATTGATAAATTAATTTTTGACTTACTTGAATTGCTTGA
This sequence comes from archaeon, assembly GCA_036170245.1. Classification (GTDB taxonomy): domain Archaea; phylum Iainarchaeota; class Iainarchaeia; order Iainarchaeales; family JAAZKV01; genus JAAZKV01. The sequence continues at coordinate 10,821 of JAVHOV010000037.1, forward strand.
TGAACTGCTTGAAGAGTTTTTGTTAGAACTTTTTTTTGGGTTTGCAATATAAGAAATTCCTTCTTCAATTACCTGAGCAGAATAAGTAAACCAACTCTTTGGGTCCTTTAATTCATTGAAAGTTTCTTTAGTCAGTTCCATATACCCTTTTTGCCTTTCAGGAATTTCTTTAAGTCCGCTTATTGTTCCATCAACACAATTTATTGTCAAATTATATTTTTTGCCTTCAAGTGTTGCAATTGTCCAGTATTCAGGAAGCAATAACCTTCTTGGTTCTGAAACAACTACATTTGATTTTGGGACATTAAAATGCTGTGCAGTTTTCAGTTGAAGAACTTCGTTTTGATCCTTTTTATCAATATTGCAATACCTTTCAGCAAATTCTCCTCTTGGAACTTCTTGAATTGAATTACTCCAATTATGCTTTAATAATTCAACCAAATCAGTTCTGACTTTTATGCCATGCCCATCAACAGCCAAAATTCCATGCACTGTACTTTTGATTACGTTCTTTCCTTCGTTATCGTTTTCGATGTAGTAGTGATAATTAAATAAAAAATAGGGTACAAGAGTTAGCTTTAATGGAGCCAACTCAAAATCGTACCAGTTCTTCTTTTTGATTTCTTTTTTAAACTTCTCTGCTGCATCAGCAGTAGTAATTTTGATAGGCAATAAGGGGTTGCCTAAGTACATTCTAGTTCATCCCCTTACTTCTTCTTGATTATTTTAACTTTTGAAGGAGTTACAAGTATTCTTTCAGCTGAAATTCCTGCCATGTCTCCATCCATTGCTTTTACTTCTGATTTGATTCTACTTAGTAATTCTTTTAGCTTTGCTTTGTTTCTCTTGTTTAAATCAGCGATGTTAGCTAAAACAAGGTTTCCTTGCTTAACTTCTCTGATAACAGCTTCAGCATCAACATCAGTATTCAAATCCAAAGGCTTTACTAAAGCATCTGCATTTTCATATGTTTCTTCTTCAACTTGATCTAAAGTGTTCAAAAACTCGTCCAAGTTAACGTTGTCTTCTTTCTTCATTACTTTTTCAAAAAAACTCAAACTAACCACCCCGCTAAAAAGCGCGTCATTACACTAATTCTAAACAAAATGTATAAAAAGCCCTTCTTTTAGCTAAAAAACATAACAAAAATAGTTTTTGAAATTTTTTTGAAACTAAAACAAAAAACTATTTTTTTAATAAAAAATTAATTTCAATTTTTTGTAACAAAATTCGAAAAGCATATAAATAGTAGTGGAAGTTTTTAATTGGAAGCCTCACTGCCACTATTTATATGGTTTTCCATTTCTAACATCTTTGGTTGAAGAAAAATGGAAAATATTTTTGACAAACAAATGAATAAGGGGACAGTTTTTTTAAACAAAGATATTATTTCACCTCATCATATTCCAGTTAGTCTTCCTTTCAGAGATAAACAGATTGAAATTATTACGCAAGGATTAAGTGCAGTAATTAACAGTTCAAAACCAAATAATTTATTCATTTATGGAAAAACTGGAAGTGGCAAAACTTCAACAGTGAAACATGTATTAGAACAACTTGATGATTTTGTAAAAAGAAATAATATTAGTTCACAATCATGTTACATCAACTGCAGAAGTCACGAGTCAAAATACAAAGTGTTACTAAAAGCTCTAAGATCATTTTATCCTGAAAAAGATTTTTTAGGATACAGTGCATCTTTTGTTTATGAAAAACTGCTTGAATTTGCAACAGCAAAAAAAGCCCACTTGATTTTGGTGCTTGATGAAATTGACAAAGTAAAAGATATTGATGAATTGGTTTATTCACTCAGCAGAGGAAACGATGAACTTCACGGCGGTTCAATTACAATGATAGGGATTTCAAACAACTTAATGTTTAAGGAAAAATTGGATCCTAGAACAAAATCATCTCTGTGTGAAAGAGAATTAGTTTTCAATCCTTATAATGCAAATGAATTGACTCAAATACTTACTGAGAGATGTGCCGTTGCGTTTAAACCTAATGTAGTTAGTGAAGGGGCAATATCTCTTGCTAGTGCCATAGCTGCACAAGAATCAGGAGATGCAAGAACCGCAGTAATGTTAATGCAAAGAGCAGGAGAAATAGCCGACAGCGAACAAACTGGAAGTTTAACTGAGGTTCACGTAGAAAAAGCTAAAGCAAGTGTAGAAGAAGAAATAATTATTTCAATGATTTCAACTCTTCCCCAGCAGCAGCAACTAGTGCTTTATTCAATCTCTCAATTGACTCTCCAAAAAAGAGGAATAAGAAAAGTTAATGGGGAAGTGGAAGAAGGAGTGCTTTACTCTGGCGAAATATTTGAAACATACTTAGAAATGGCAAAGAAATTTGGTGAAAGAACAATAACAAGCAGATGGTACAGACAATACATTAACGAACTTGAAATGTATGGGTTAATTTTAGTAACAAACTCTGGAAAAGGAATCAAAGGGCAAACTAGACTCGTAAAGTTAGGGTTTGATGCAGGAAAAATAAAAGGCGCACTTGAAAAAGAGTTATTCAAATCAATGAGCTAATTTCTGTTTCTTAATTTTAAACAGTAAATGCTTTGCTTAAGAAATTAATAAAAACAACAAACACTATACTATTAGTGGTTTAGTGCTGCAATATGAAATCATCAAATATTGGACAAAAAAGATTTGTTTCAAGAGAAAGGTATTTTGTTGAAGGAAATGATGATGTGCTTCTTGGGAAAGGAAATGAAGGAAGAGTAAGATCAGTTAAAATTATTTCAAAAAAGAGGGCAAGACTTGCCGCAATGAAAATTCATCATATTTTTTCAAACAGAACTTTTCTTGCAAAAAGCAAAAAAATTTGGGTTGAGTTCAAAAAAGCAGGATTGCCTGTTCCAAAATTCTTTGTTCCTCTATTTAGGCAATCTGATAAAAATTATGGTTCTATTCTAATGGAGAATCTTAAAAATAAATATGGAAAATTAATTCCTGTAAATCCTCCTGCTAGCAGAGGATTTCCTACTTTTTTAAATACTCTTTTGGTTGCTCAAGATAAAAAATTAATAGTTGATTTGGCAGTTGATTTAGCAAAAATAAATTCGCTAGGTTATGAAACACACTTAGTTGATTTTTGGCATTTTTATAAAAAACAAAACGGAAAATACGACAGACTGATTTTGGATTATGGGCAATTAAAAAAATTGAATTCATCAAAAGCGCATAACTCAAGCAGCCAGCTTCTTTCAAACCATTTTGGAAAAGAAGAGTATAGTTTATTTGATAAAGTTTATCAGAAAAAATTCAGTGAACTTGAAGGAAAAAAGAATTAATTATTTTTGAAGTTGATTTTTATGAAGGTAACAAAACTTACTAGACAATACGCAGTTAATAGAAGAGTAAGAAAAACTACGACTGGATGGGATCCAAATTTAACTTTTTCTTATCCTTTGGTTGAAGGAATTAAAAAAATTTCAGGCGGACTTGAAAGACTTCCTATTTGGAGGCATCAAAAATTAATTCCTAGAGACCCTTTATTACTCAAAAAGCTTGGGATACAAAAAGGTGCAAAAATAAATTATTTTGCAAGTTTTTATGGGGATTGGGTTAGGACAATGGCCAAAGAAACTAAATTGAAAGCAACTGATGCAAATATTGGAATGAAGGAGTTTGTTCAAAGCAGAAAATATAAAATTCCTTTTCGTGCAATTGCTGCCCAATCTTATCCTAGAATAAAAAATGCATATGATTGGAGCGTAAGTTTTGAGCCGTTTCCTTTATTGCATATTGCTGGGCTTGAACTTACTGCGATGAGGGGATTACTTAATAAAAAAGGGATGAAAATAATTACTTCTGCATACAAAAGCTCTCTTTTGGAAAAAGATTTTTCTTCAAAACTTGAAACTGTTGCAAGAATTTATGGGGCAGATTTATTGCAAAAAAAAGTAAACGTTCTTTCTTCAATGCAATACGGTCAAAAACCACAAAATGAATATGTTCATGTAATTACTCTTTTTACAAACAATATTGCAAGAGAAAAAGTTTACAGAGATCTACAGTTAATTAGTGCAATTGAAAAGGGTAAAGCAAAAACTGAAAGTGAATTAATTGCTTTTGGATTAAAAATGGGGTTTAGTGAAGTGCAAGTGAGGGCTTCTCTAAAAAGAATTGAAAAACTTCCGCCGATTCTTTAAAAATTAGTATTTATTTTCTGATTTTCTCAATCCAAATCTTTTTGAAATAAGGTAATGAAAGAGTGGATAAAATAAATCCTAAAGTTGGAACAATTGCATTCAAAAAAGGATTTGCGACACTAGCATAAATAAAAAATAAAACAATTACCAAGTAAGTGAGTACTGCAATTATTATTTTTCTTGTGTAACTAGTTTCCCATTGCTTGTCAATTTCAACTCTTGAGTTTCTTTCTTTTATTTTTTGTATTTCTTTTTTTGTATTCATTGTTGCCCCCAACTTACTAAACAAAATCAAAAAGACCTTTTTGCGAAACCGCATCAGAACGGAATACTGAATTAATTTCCTTTTCAATCATATCAAGTCTTTGGATTAAGTAAGGGGATAAGTTTTCCTGTCGAGCCATGTTCTGGGCGATTTTTAGATACTTTCTTACAGAACCTTCATGAATTGTTAAAATAATGTTGCTCTTACCGCACTTGTAGCACTTTCCACTAAGTGGAACTCTTCTATAAATTTCGTTACAAGCAGTGCATCTAAAAGTCTGCCGAGAGAAAGCTCTTGCATTACCAATAATATCAGGCAAAAAGTGTGAGCCCATTACTTTCTCAAGAGCATCCTTAGCATTAACAGCCATTATTTTTTTCTGCAAAGTATTTTGTCTTTGTATTTTTTCATCCATTGTTTTTAGTTGAATGTAACGAGACATTTTTGGACCTTCATCAAATAATTCTGTGTTGTGAGTAAAACCCATTCCTGAATATTGATTTACTTTTCCTAAAAGATCTTTTACAGTATTAACAGGAACATTTGGTTCGCAAACATTCTGTGCTTTTTCGTATAGTTCAAGAGGGAGCTCCCAGCATGCTTCCATTTTGTGAACTTCATCATCAACTTCGCTAGGATTTAATATAATTGTAAATACTAAAGGAGCATCCATTCTTCCTCCACTCTTATGAGACAAATATTTCTGTGAAAAGTTAAGGAGTGCATCCATTAAAAGTAAAAGCGAATCCTGGTCCCCATCAACGTTTCTTCTCTTACCGCAGACATAATACGGGTGGCCGTAACCAAGTCTAGATTTAGTGTAACCTAAAATTCTTGAGTTAACCGCAGCTGAAGTGTGCGGAGCAAGTCCGAGTACCAAGTGTCCAATTAAATCTTCTTTAGTTTTTGCATTGTAAAATTTTTTCTGTTTATAAAATTTTTCAAGTTCTTCATCACAGAATTGGCTTACTCTTACAAGCCAGTCCCCACAAGTTTCATTAACTATAACATCTTGGGGGTAGATTTCAATTATCTGATTTGTATCAGTTAATTCTTTTCCGAAAATATCTTTTACGTATCCTAATTCCTTTACTTTTTCAATGCTTAAATTTATTTCTCTAGGTTTAAAGTGAGTGATTACTGCGTTAAGTAATTCAAATCTTGTTGTTCCATCTCTGAAAATGTGTATGTCATGCTTTGCTCTTAAAATTCCTTTTGCAATTGGCTCTACTTCCTTTGTTTCAGAAATCATTCCCTTTACTCCCTTTGTAGGGTCAGGGAAAATATTTTCGCTCACACTTGCTTTTGCTTTTGTAACTAATTCTTTCAAATCAAATTCATGTTGGCCTGATTGCACTGTATCATTTCCGCACACTCCGCATTTTTCTCCAGTAACTGATTTTTGGCAGTGCTTACAGTAATTTAATCTTACGCCTACATTTCCGCAGTTAAAGCAGTAATGGTTGATTGAAATTTTTCTACATTCTGGGCAAAAGTATTCAGCTATTTCGATAGTAACTTTTCCATATTCATTGTAATTTTCATCAATTGCTTTGTTTATGCTTCTTATATTTCCCCCTTTTAGTCCGATTGGGAATAAAACATGAGGATTTCCTTTCATCTGTCTTGGCTTTGCCTGTTCAGGTCTTCCCATTCTTCCGCCAATGAAAGAACCAGCTTTGTCTCTAATAGTCATTCCTGAAAGTTCGCTTAAGTATTCAAGCACACTATCCCTTGCACTTGTTTTCTTTTCAACAAGAGAAAAAGTGGCAATAATACTTTCTGCAAATTCATCAATTATTATTTTTCCTTTTTCTAATCTGTGAGGAAGACCAATTTTTTCCATAAACTTTTTTTCTTCTTCCTTGTTATCAATCGAGATTTTCACAACTTCTTCTCCATTTTCTTTTTTCTCTCTGATTATTTCACTAGTAAGCAAATATTCTCTTAATGCAATTATTTCTTTTGAATTAATTGCTTTGTAAAAGTGAATGAAGTTTGGATGAAGGGGTACACCAATTTCTTTGCTTAAAGTAAGTGCATCTTTCTCACTTATTTTTTCAAGGTCTTCTAAGTTCATTGTAAGAACTTTTTCCAATCCCAATTGAATTAATTTATTTTTTTTATTTTCATCAGTGCACGCTTTTCTTACTTCTTGTGTCCACCATTCTTCACAATATCCTGAAGGGACTAATGGGTGAGCACTCTTTCTAAAGTCTCCATAGGTTGCAAGCAAATCTCCTACATAAAGAATTTTTTCAACTTGTACTTTCAAATCTTCAGCTTTTTGTCTTGTATTCACTCTTGCTACAGTTCCATCCTTTAGTAAAACAACAGGGCCTTCTATTGTTGTGCAAGGGAAAAATTGAGTTGCTTTTCCTGGTCTTTCAATTCTTCCGTGAGTTCCGACTGCAATGAATTCATCAAGCATAATCATTGTTGCAGGATTAATGGCTTTTGCCATAATTCCTGTGTTTCTTCCTTTACCATATCTTAATCTAAATCCGCCCCAAGCACTAGGGTAAGCAATAATCGGTCGCCCGGCAGCAAGTCTATCTAAATAGGATTTATTTGGCTTGACTTCAATTTTTGTTTGTGTTTTTTCAACCTTAACAATTTTTTCTAAAAAGTCCCAATTCAATCCTAATTCTTTGGCAGTTCTCATTACCCATAAAGCTTTGAGTGCTAAACCTTCAGCAACAACAAGTCCCATTCCTCCTCTGATTCTATTTGAAGGAATTCTTGCTAAATCTCTGTGAGCTGAAACTTCCACTTCTTCAGTAGGAGGGCCATTAATACAAACAGGGCAACCACTAATAATAATTCTAATTTCTTCATCTTTCATTGTGTACTGTCTTGAAATTACTTCAGTTTGGTAAAGTCCGATTTCTTCAACGTAACGTTCCATTTCGTCTTGTGTAGGTTTGTAACGGTCAAGGTGCATGAATTGTCTTGCATAATCTCCCAAAATTAATGGTATTACTGTTGAAGAACCTCCAGCAGCACGAATGGGCCCGGCAAAATAAATATCAATGTACTTTGAGCCATCAGGATTAGTATTAATTTCTACTTTTGGAACTCCATCAAGCGGAGCTACAACAACTCCTTCAGTTTCAATTAACAGACAGGTTTTGATTCCGATTTCAACTCTCTTTTGGTCATTAGGAATCTTCCACCATTTTTCTTCCAAAATTTCTTGGAACAATCTAAAGTAAGATTTTCTTCTGTCTTTAACTTCACTAAAAATATCTCTAAAAATTTTTGCGAGTCCCGGCAAACCAATAATAGTTTCTGCACGATCTGCCAAGTCCACTGCAGGAACTACTTCAACAACATCCGACAAATCTTTTCCGGTTGCTTTTGCGTTTTGTGCAATCTCGAAAACTTCTTTTGTTTGATTTTGAAGAGTTTTAAAATAATTTTGAATTTGAACTTCTGCAGGGAAAGTAATTTCTTGAGTAATCATTTCAATAGGAGTTAGTTTTTTTGCGTGTACTCCTCCTTCTTGTGCATGGATTTCTGTTACTCCTTCAATCATATCTTTTTCACTTCTTTTATTTTTCCAAAAATAAATTTTTCCTTAATTATTTCTTTTCATTTTCCTCAACTTCTCTTTCTACAGTTTCCTTTGAGAAATGCACTTCAGTAATTTGTCTGTTCTTTAAATTAATCATGGGAAAAGAGCACACAGTTGGAACGTGTCCAATCTTTTTTTGAAATTCAGTTTGGCCTTCCCAGCAGCCTGAATTAATTATGGTTGTTCCCCTGTAAGTAGCATACCCTTTGTGGTGCAAGTCCCCAAACCAAATCAAGTCCGGCTCTTCCTTAATCACCATGTAATCTTTTCCTTCAGGAACATAAGGATTTCTTCCACCATATTTTGGCATTAAATCTCTTTTCTTTAAAAGTTCAATCATTGCTTCTTCAGGTTTAGTCATTGTTAGAAAACTTACTGAACTAATAAGATCGTGAACACTTGCTCCATGGTAAATTAAATTTTTTAGCCCTTCAGTTTCTACCCATGAAGGAGAAGAAATAAAATGAAAGTTTCTTAATTTTGAAAGTTGAGGAACAAACTCTTTGTCAATTGCAGGCTGGGGTTCTGCTCTTCTAACCGCATCATGCTGTCCAGGGCAAATAAACACTTGAATGTACTCAGGTATCCGTAGCATTAGCTCTTCAAATTTTTGATACTGCCCGTAAACATCTTTAATTATTAATTCATCAAACTGGTTTGGGTATATTCCTATTCCTGCAACGTTATCCCCTGTAACAAAAAGGTATTGTATTTTTCCTACTCTGTCTTGCTGTTTTGGAGTTAAATCTTTTCCATTCAAATAATCAAGCAATTTTTTGAACTGTTCTTCAAAGAATAAGTTTGATCCTATATGCAAGTCACTTATTCCTCCAATATAAACTTCTTCACTGATTGTCTTTGAAGCATTGATTGGCATATCCGGCCAGTAAAATTCTTTAATGATAATAAAATCTTTTCCCCACTTTGTTCCCTTTACTCCAATAACATTATCCTCAATCACTCTTTCTGATTTTTCAATTAAAATTTTATCTTTTTCCATTACAAGTGCAATGCATTTTGAATCAAGGTCTTCAAGTTCAAAAGCAGTGTGTCCTTTTTTTGTAATCCATTTTTTGTTAACCATTCCAATTACATCTACTTTTTCTTTATCCATAGTTCCTGCCAAATTTTTTAAGGGAATTGGATTTAGGTTATGTCTTGCCTTAAGCATGGTTGACAATAACTCATACTTGCTTCGAAATAATCTCAAAAAGTCATCAACTTTTCCGCTTGAATTACTTTTTCCAGTAACATCATATTCTTCCATTACTCTAAAATTAGGTGCTCTGTCTTTTGCTTGTGCAATAAATGAGGCTTTCTTCACTTCAACAGTAGTTACCACTGAATCCATTTTTGTTCGGTGAAGTTTCTTTTCCAAAATGTTAGGATTAATTATAAAATTTCCTTCGCTTGCAAGTTCATCAAGTATTTTACTCCAATCAGGAGCTTTTTCAAGAAGTTGTGCAGAGTCCTTATCAAGAATTAGTCCCAACCGTTCAGCACCGCTTAAAATGTTTTGAATAGTTTCGCTTGGTGCTGCTTGTTTTTCTTGTTGCATAAAACCAACTTGCCTAGTTTATTTATTTTTTATATTTTTGGCAAATCTTTCTTATTTCTAGCGAAAAAAAGCATTTATGTTATGAAATATTTATTTCATTTTTTCTTTTGCTTCTTCTATGAGAGAGATTAAATGCCAAATATCGGTTCTTGTATGGTCCGGCATATTGACATCGTTGCTTATATCGTCAAGCAAATAAATTGCTTCACTCATTGAAGTAGCTGTGTTTAGTTTTACTTTGAAAACTGCTTCTTCTACTTTTGCTCGGATGTTTCGTGGCACGGCTCGGTCTGATAGGATTTCTTCCATTATCTGAATCATTTCCGCACTCATTTTTTCACCTTTACAAAACTTTCTTTTCGCGCGAATAAATAAATTAAGATTCGCTCAATTTGAATAGAAAAAATAGATTGAAAAGGCTTTTTAAAGAGTGCTAACTTGGAAGAAAAAAAGTTCTAGAATATTTTGTTCTCTTTGTCCATTAACCATTCTTTTAGATTGTTAAGTCCTTTTCCTTCAATAATAATTTTTTCGCCAGCAAATGTTTCGTGAGCATCCTTCATTTGGGCCTCATTTGCAGCATCAGATTTATTTATTACAACCATAAATTTGTGGTGCGTGAATAGTTTCTTTGCTTCCAAAAACAAGTTCTTTTGTTTATCCATTTCTTGAGTTGGGTCAACTACAAAAAGAATCATTCCACTTAAGTGTTGTAATGCAGTAACCGCTTTTAGTTCAATTTTATTTCTATCAAGAAGCGGTCTGTCAAGTAATCCAGGAGTATCAATTATTTGGATTGGGACAAACTTCTTTATGAATACTCCAACATTAAGCCCTTTAGTTGTAAAAGGATAAGCTGCAATTTCTGGTTTTGATTCAGTTAGTCTTGATAACAATGTACTTTTTCCTGCGTTAGGGTATCCTGCCAGAATTATACAATCTTCACCAGTTCTAATACTAGGTAATTCTCTTAATTTTCTTGCTGATTCGTTATAAAAGTCAATTTGCTTTGTAAGTCCCTTCAAGAGAGAAGCAAGTCTTCCAACATAAGACTTAGTGATTTCGTAAGACTGTTTCTGTGCTCCTTCTCCGTATCTCATTTCCTTTAATTTAACAATGTAAGTTCTTCTAATATTTTTGATTAATCTTCCAACTGAAGAAATACTTGACAAAGTCTTTTTCAGTTCATCAGTATCCAAAATACATTCATACAAATCTTTGTAAAATGGTTCCAAGTCTTCAAAGCTAGGAAATTCTTTTACAGATCTAAAAAGAGTTTCTTCTACAAAAGTTCCTGAAGCATCAATTTTTGCAATTTCTTTTCCTTTAACAGAATAAAATTCAGTTTTTTGTTTTGGGTAAAGCCCAGCTTCCTTTCTTCCTCTATTCATTGCCGAATCAAGCATCGCGGCTGGTTTTTGCATGAAAGGAACATCCATAATTATTCACATCTTGTTGATTGTTTTTACTCGTTATACTCTATATATTAGATAGAAATATTGGGGTTTATAATCTAGTGCATTTGCTCTAAAAAATGAGTTTTTTTTGGTAAAATCGGGTTTGGTGGAGTTTTAAACAAAAAATATATTCTTCAAAAATTTGATTTTTTGTCGACCGAATTCGTTTTTAATTGTTTTGAATTCAATTATTTTAGCAAAAGGTTTTATTTATGCAAGACTTTTACCAAAATAACTTCAAAAAAATGATGATTATTCCGATAATTCTTGCGGTAATTATTTTGTTCTTGATTTTGTTCTATCCAGGAATTGAACCAGGCGTTGATTTGACTGGTGGAAATATATTAATCATCCGTTCAAGCGAACCGATTTCTGAAGATTTATTGAATTCTACTTTAACTGAAAACTTTTCACTTAAAGAATTAAAAGTATCTATAATTGCATCACCTACAGGATACGGTGCTTGGATTCAGTACACAAAAGATCCTTTTATTGTAGATGTTGAATCAGTAATTGAAAAAGCAATGCTTGCTGTTGAAAACACAAGTGACACTGATGCAATAAAATATTCAAACGAAGCACTGACTTTACTGAATAAACCTACTCAAGAATTTACTAATCCTAAAACTGCATTGCTTGCAGCACAACAAGCCCTTGCTGATTACAAGGAAGCTTATTCAAAGAAACTGCAGGACACTTTAACTGAAAAATTAAATTTAGGCAAAGATGCAGAATTTCAAAAAAGAGAAGTTTCTCCAACTCTTGGTGAAGCAAGCTTTTCTTCTTCAATTTTTGTTACTGTAATTGGACTAATATTAATTATGTTAATTGTTTTCATTGCATTTAGACAATTAGTTCCTTCAGCAGCAATAATTCAAGCAATGGTATTTGATGTTTTGGCAGGACTTGCTGGAATGGCTTTACTAAATATTCCTTTGTCTTTGACTACACTTCCTGCGATTCTCATGTTAATTGGTTACTCAATTGATACTGATATAATGCTTACAAGCAGAATGCTTAAAGGAAAAGACGGGACTCCTGGAGAAAGAGCAACAGAGTCAATGAAGACAGGACTTATGATGACAACAACTTCTCTTGCAGCACTTCTAGTAATGATTGTGTTTTCTTACTTTTACCAAATTGAAGTTATTTACCAAATATCAACAATTTTATTCTTCGGATTAATCGGAGATATAATTGCAACTTGGTTAATGAATGCACCAATATTACTATGGTGGATTGAGAAAAGAGAAAAGGAGCACAAGAAGTTTTAATTTTAAAAATTGGTGAATACTATGACTAACATTTTTTTGAAACATTGGCAGATTAGTTTTTTTGGAGCAGTACTGCTTTTAGCAATAGCATTAATTTTGATAAACGGAATACAATTAGGAATGGATTTTAAGGGAGGAACCTTATACCAAATCGAATTGCAAAAAGACCTTTCTAGTGACGAAATAAGTAGAATGGCAAATATTATTTCTCAAAGAATTGATCCCTCAGGAACAAAAGATGCAACAGTTTATCCTGTTGGAACAAAATTTATTGCAATTCAGCTCGCAGAAACCAATCCTAGCGAACTTGAAAAAATAGAATCAAGAATAAGACAGCAAGGAAGATTTGAATCAACATTAAACGGAGAAACTATTTTTACTGGAGACGAAATAAAAAAAGTTCTTCGAAGTGACACTTCTTATGGAGTACTGCCTTTAAGCAAAACTTCCTACGAATGGAGTTTACCTTTTATACTAAATGAAGCAGCTACAAAAAGATTTACTGAAAAAACATTCCACCAATGCAATGCCACTGGATTCAATGCAAAAGGAGTTCCAACTTACGATTGTGAAAAAACTGTTTTCTTTTTAGATAAACCAGTTGCATTAATTGTAATGACTCAGGATGAGTATGATTATGATGCTTCTATTTTTATTCAAGGTAACAAAGGGGAAAATATTCCTGCTGATACAAGCATTGACACAATAATACAAGATTCTCAATTGAATGTAATTGTTCTTGATGGCAATACTCTTGATATGAATAAAGCACAAACAGCATTCTTAACTGCAAAGCAAGCAGTTGTTTCAAGCGGAGTTAGTGCAAGTATTAAAGATGATTTGAATGCAATCGGATTTGAAGTAGTTTTAAGAGAATCAAAAGATGCTGTTCCTTGGGTTTGGACTGCATTGAATGCAAAGCAGGTAATTAGTTTAACTGAAGGAATAACTAATGAAGATGTAACTGATATTTCAAAAGCACAGCAATTCTCAACTCTACGAATTTCAGGACAAAGAGAAACTTCTAAAGAAGCAAAGACTGATCTTGAAGAATTAGCTATTTTACTTGAATCAGGATCTTTACCAACTCCAGTAAAAAGTATTTCAAAAGAAACAATTTCTGCTTCACTTGGTGAATCATTCCTTTCAGTAATCTGGATAATGGGTTTACTTGCTTTGATTTGTGTAGCATTGCTAATAATTATTAGATATAAAATGCTGAAATTAGCTTTACCTATAATTATTACTGGAGTTAGCGAAATAATTATTATGATAGGGTTCCTTGCTTTCCTCAAACTGCCTATTGATTTAGCTTCATTTGCTGGAATTATTGCATCAATTGGAACTGGAGTAGATTCAGAAATTGTAATAACTGATGAAATTTTAGGCAAGTCAAAAGAATCCCACGAATCTTTAATTAACAGAGCAAAAGCAGCTATGTTTATTATAGCAACCAGTGCATTTACAATGATTGGAGTAATGGGTCCAATATTATTATTCTCAAGAAGCATGCCTGGACTTGAAAAATTGTACGGTTTTGCACTTGTTGCAATAGTTGGAGCATTAATTGGAATATTTATTTCAAGACCTGGATTTACACAAATAGTTAAGTGGATTGTTCAAAAGAAAGAAGAAGGAAAAAATTAATTCTTCTTTTTTATTCTTTTTAGTTCAAGAGTCCTTTTTCAATTAGCATCTTTATTTATTTTAAACAAAATGGGTTTAATACTCTGTGGTCTTGCTATGGTAATATTACCCCTTTTGTAACAGTAAAAAATCCTTGGATGCTCCTGGTCTTGCCGTGGGGGTTTTTCACTAGATTTAACTTAATCAAATAAGCTTACTAAAATCATTCTCTTTTTGAATGAATTTGATTCCATAATACCAAACTAAAAGAATGACTGCACTCATAAAAAACCAAGTAAATTCATGAATTAGTTCTGCATCAAATCCTAATATTCCTGAGTAAATAACTAAACCGATGCGTGGAATATTTAAAGTTAATAAGAAAAGTGCTCCAATAGCTACTATTAGTACTCTTTTTTTTAACTCCATTCGCTTTAATGGAAGAGTTATTGCACAAAGAATTGCCAAACTAACTAACCCAGTGCATGAATTTGTCACTAAAAAAGAGGTAGAATTAACAAAAATAGTATTGTTAATGAAAGGCAAATTAAAGAAATTAGCAATAATACTTGTAATTAGATTTGTGAATATGCTTATGTCAATGAGGTTGATTAATGCTTCAAGAACAATGAATATTCCAAAAAACTTTGCTAAAAAAACAAGAATGGCTTTGTTGTTTTTTATTATTGATTTATCTGGCACTCTTTTTGGAGCAATTTTTTTTGTTTTCTTTTTTGCACTCACAATCAATTCACCAAGGAACGCTCTTTAGCTTTAATTTGAATGCAATGTAATTGAAAGTTTTGTGAATAAAGAAAGTTGCGACCAAAAGCAAAACAACTAACCATACTTCAGGCAATCTAACTATTGTGCTTAGTATTATTCCGCCTAAAACAAAATCCAATTGATCTGCAAGCTCCCACTTTTCTCCGCTTTGAATATGAAATCTTCTCTTAAAAAAACTCTTTGTCAAGTCGCCTAAAAGTGCTCCAAGTGAAAGCAAAAAAGCAAGCAAAATATAATTTGGAAGGATAGCTTCAGCTATTGGAAATAAAATAAAAATTATTGTTCCTGCTCCAGTTCCCGCAGTAATTCCTGCAATTGTTCCTAAGATTGTCTTTCCTTTTCCAAAAATAGGTTCTCCAAATAGTTTTTTATTCAAATCTAGTGGAATTTTACCGTGAACCAAAACTGGAGAAGAATTTGCAATGTAAAGAGGAGCAACGTAAAGGAAGGTGATTATCAATGCATTAATGATATCCATTTTTACAACACCAAGTAAACTATCAAACTTATTATTTATATTAAGTTATTAAGCAAAATAAGTAATTAAATACTCTGCAGTTACAAATTTTTTCTATTTAAATTAAAAATAATCCTATAACAAAACAAAATATTGCCCCACATGCAGAACCAATCATGTTGACTTGAGTATTATTTAGAATTTTCTTTGTTTCAAACAGCGCTCCTGCTACTGAATCCGAATTAGACCCAACTATTCCTGCAAGAACTATTACAATTGCAATTGGAAGATTAGAATAAACAAAAAAGTGAACCGCCCCTATTATGAGTCCGCCTGCAAGTGCTGCGAATTCTCCAAGCACTGTTACTCCTCCGTTAGTTCCCTTTGCAACAGGTTTTAGGGTTGTAATCATTACCGGCTGAGTTTTTGAATAATACCCAACTTCGCTAGAAAGAGTATCAGCTAGTGCTGCAGAAATTGCTCCAAAAAAAGCAAGTTCAAAAAGGAAAGCAGAATCAGGCAAAACTATTATTGGTAAAAGAGTAATTAGTGCAGGAAGAGAATTTCCAATAACATTCCAAATGTTTCTCTCTTCGTGCTTCTTTCTTGGGTAGTTGCTTGCAATTTCTCCAAAAACAAAAAACAGCACTACTATTCCAAAATCAATTAAAGGATTTGGGCCATAAGTTATTGCGGCAAGGCCCACAGCATTACCAATTAAAATTCCTTCAAAATCAAGAAGTTTTGTTTTATATGAAAGAATTGAAAAAAAAGCTAGAAATAGTAAAAGCACTGTTAATTCAACAGGGTTGCTTAACACCATTTCCCATTCCTTCCATTACTTTGATGCGTAGAAAGTTGCTTTAGCAACTATTACTTTTTTTACTTGGCAAACTTTACTTGCCTTCTTGAATAAATCATTAGAAAAGTTTCCTAATAATAATTCTTGAGTAAGTATTTCAAAGTCTTTTCCTGCTAATTGAGCTAAATGTTCTTTCATTATCTTCTGAACACCCGCTTTTTGTGCGTTAGTAGCTTTTCTGTCAGTAACAACTATTACTGTAGTTACTGCTTCTCCGCCAACAACAGGTAAATTTTCGTGCAAAGCAACTTTACTGTTTCTTCTTCTAACAGTTCTTCCAAGAGTTCCTTTATTAACTTCAAATCCTGAAATAAAAGTTGATGCGTTTTGTCCTTGAATATCATTTACTTTAAATGACAAAACATAATCTCTTTTTGTTCTTTGTCCAGTAACTACATCCATTGTAGTTTTGAAAGTTCTTCCCATTATGTTCTTTGGTTTTTCGCCAGGAGTTTCTCCTAAAGGCTTTTTATCAAAGATTTTTGAAGACAATATAGTGAACCATTTTTTCTTCTTCCATTTATCAACAGTCTTTCTTGCGCCAGAACTTTTTTGCTGTGCTGTCTGTGTTTTTTGTTCAACCATTGCTGCCATTTGTACTCTACCTCAATAATTCATCAATTTTTTTTAAGCTTTCAATTCCAGTTCCCTCAAACAAAACATTATTGTTTTCTATGAGTTTACTTTTAACTTTCAAAAAATCACCATTTTTTCTAAACCATCACATTACTTTACTAATAATGCTGCTTGTTCAGGAGTATAAACCCATCCAGTTGGGATTTTGTTCTTCTTTGCGTAATATTTAGTTAATCTTTTTATCTTTGCAACGGTTAATTCATAACCTCTCTTTGCAGAATAATCTTTTTTATTCTTGTTCATGTGATTATTAAGCATTACACTTTTTCTAATTAAATTCAATAAATCTTCAGGCATTTCTCCAGTTAATTTGTTTTCTCTCAAAACTCCTTGGATTGTCTTTCCTGTAGTCTCTGTAAAGTTCTTTACCCCATATTCATCTCTAAGAATAAGTCCTATTTTGCTTGAAGAGTGCCCAGCGTTAGCCAGAGATACTACTTGTTCTTCAAGTTCCTCTCTTGATTGTTCCTTGTGCTCTTTATGTTCAGTTTTCTTAGCCATTTTTACCACAACTCAAAATTTAACCTTTCTAACCTTAACGGGATTAGAAAAGAACATAAAAATCAATATACAAATATCCTAGAAAAGAACGTTTATAAAGGTTGCTTTGGGGGGTCAAAATTTAGTTATTTTGAAATTAATTTTATAAAAGTAAAAGATTTATTCAATGGTATCTTGTCCTTTTTTCTACCGCATTCATCCGCTCAATCATTTCAAGGTCAGGGTTATATCCTTTCATTACAAGTGTCCACCCGTTTTTTAGTTTTGAATGAGTTGCGTTAAAAGTTTTTTTGAAAACAATTAAGTCAGTGGCTTTTGCTTCAAGATCTTTTGAAAAGTAGCCCAGTCCGAAATCAATGAAGAAAAGATTTCCATGTTTCTTGATTCTATCCTTAAATTCTTTATTATTGTTTTTTACAAAAATAATATTTGAAGTAGTCAAGTCTCCATGAATTATTCCTCCGTCATGAAGCTTCCTTATTTCTCTTCCTGCTTCGATGCATAGTTTTTTGTTGGTTTCAATTACGTCCTTTAATCTTTGTCCAGGAATGAATTCCATTATAATTTGGGATTTTTCTTCGCTTACGCTGATTATTTTTGGAACATTTACAAAACTAGATGCTTCTCTTAGAAGCTTTGCTTCACTTCTTGTTCTTGTTTTTCTGATTACAATATCAAGTTTTGGATTTCTATAATTTTTTTTAATTCGATTCTTTTCAAGAACTTTTTTTTCATCAGTTATATTCTCGACAAGCTCTGCTTCAGCTCCTTTTTTATAAAACAAATTTTCTTTCATACTCAACCATTTTTTTTATTCAATAGATTTATTAAAAATTTAATAATCAGCATTTTGTTTCAACAAAATTTTTAATCATATTAATTTTTTCTTTATAGCCTGTCAATAATTCTTTGTAGTTGCTTCTTAATTTCTCTATTTGAAGAGAGTTTAATCCATTGTAATCCTTTTCTGCATTAGTGATTGAGTTAAATGCAAGATTAATGTATTCTGTCATTGCTTTGGCTTCAGCTGAAGAGCAGTTAAATGCAACGTAGTTAAGTTTTGTTGATTCAGCCAAGGATCTGTTCTCATAAGCAAAACTCTCAGCCAAATAAATTTCTGCTTCAATTATTTTTGCGTTTTCCCCAGTTGCAGTTTTTTTCAAATCTGCTAAAGCAGTAATATAATTAGTCATTGTTGATGGGCTTGTGGAATAAGCTTCTTTTACAAAATATTTCTGCTGTAAGATGCCCATCTTTTGCAGGGAATCGTCGCTTGGACTTACACATCCAAACAAAATCAAAACCAATGCTAAAACGCATATAAGTGATAATAGTTTCATATTGAGAATATTGTTATTTAGAGTATTAAATTCTTTTCTTTTGGATTATTGCAATAGAAATCAAGGCAATTAATAAGACAAAAATTAATGAGTTGTCAGGAATTGTTTGCTCTTCTTTTTGGGGAATATAAGTTAAGTAAGTAGAAGCCATGCAGGTATTACATTGGGTATAATTTTCTATATTTGCATTTATCTGAATCAAAGTTTCTTCTGTTATTGGACTACTAAATCCTATGCTTTGTGAG
>JAVHOV010000038.1:0-7625 GCA_036170245.1 archaeon
CTCTTTTTTTAGGACAGTCTTTTTATATGTTTAAAAAGGGGTTTATAAACCCTTTAGTTTTTGTTTATAAATAGTTGGAGCGCATTAAAATTGCACTCTTGGGGTGAGTATTGATGAAATACACAATAGTTAACATGGTTGCTGCCGCTTCTTTGGATCAGAACCTTGATTTGTATTCATTGGCTGTAGGGATACCAAATATTGAATATGAACCAGAACAATTTCCTGGAGCTATATTAAAAATTAAGGAACCAAAAGTTTCATTATTATTATTCAAGAACGGAAAAATAATCTGCTCTGGAGCAAACTCTGAAGAACAGATTGAACAAGGAATCAGAAAAGCAAACAAAATGATTCATGAAGTTCAAAAAGAAGTTAAAATCAAAAGAAATGTTGAATTTGAAATAGTTAACTTTGTTGCAACAGCTGCACTAGATGTTAACCTTGATTTGTTTGAAGTTGCAATGGAACTTGATAACGTCGAATATGAACCAGAACAATTTCCCGGAGCAATACTTCGAATGGATGAACCAAAATTAACATTCTTACTATTCAAGAATGGAAAAATGATTTGCGCAGGAGCAAAGAAAGAAGCTCACTTGAAGCAAGGATTAAAATTAGTTGAAGAAATGATTGTAAAAAGAAAGAAAGGAAAAAAGAAATTAACTGAGTAAATCCACTAGGGCTATTTTCAAATAGCCCAAAATGTGTAAATCGACGCGAGCTGGCGAAACGGTGCGAACCGGAATGATTGTAAAGAGAAAAAAAGGTAAGAAAAAATTGACAAAATAAATCCATGAAATGGGTTTAAATGAATATTAGAGGAGATTTGCAGGGTTTGGCACTAAAATGCCAACCTTTATAAACCTTCCAGAATCAGTTATAGTTGAGGCGGCCAAACCGCGAGGGTCACACCCGGACTCGTTCCGAACCCGGAAGTTAAGACTCGCAGGGATTGGTCCAGCACTGCCTTATAGGTGGAGCTTTCCAGACGCTGCCTCACTCTTTGTATTGGTTACTTCGCTTTGAAGTAATCAGTTTTATTCAAAACCTAGTTTCAACAACGTTAAAATAAGACAATTAACGTAAACAAAATAAAGTTTAAAAACAGTAAAAGAAAGTTCTTTATAGATTGTGTCACACAATATGTTAGGTGTTATTCAATGGCTAAACCAATTTTAAAAACTCCTGAATTAGAAGGTTTTGATGCAGAAAGATTCATAAAATTGCATAATGAACCAACTATATCTATTGAAGACAAAGCTATCCTAAAATCTTGTGTAGAGACATATCTCAAAAACAAGAAGTAATCACCTATGCAACTAAAAATTGAACCAATCTCCAAGAATCACATAGTTTCTACTTTTGATTGCGGCGATTTTAGACTAAATGATTTTATTATTAATGATGCCTTGCGACAAAAGAATAACGGCTGGAACACTACTTATGTTGCAACTAAAAAAGATACTAATTTAGTAATAGGTTTTTTTGCACTAAAAGGAGATTCAATTATTTTAACAGAAAAAACTAAGAAAGAGTTAGGAAAAGATTATTGTGACATTCCCGCAATAAAAATAGGACGTTTTGCCGTAGACAAGAATTATCAAAATAAAGGGATTGGGCAATATTTAATGAAATATGCAATGGGTTTTATAGTACAAGAAATTTGCCCATTAATTTGAGGAATATATATTACTCTTGATGCCTACCCTCACAAAGCTAATTGGTACATAAAGCATTTTAAATACAGAGAAAATACTTTAATTTCTTATGAAGGCGAAAGATTTGTTAATCTAATATTTCCCATAAAAGATTTCAAATTGTAATATCCCTCCAAACAAGAGGGTTTTTATTTAAGAAACTTATTTAGTTAGTAAGAACAAAGGCGAAAAAAATGTCAAAATTAAAGGATTTTTTTAAACCAAGTTGGAAGAAACTCTACTGGTTATTTTTAGCTTATTTAGTTGCAGAAGTTTATACTCAAATAATAATTAATTTTGTTCCAATGTCTGCTTTAGGAAATATTGTTTCTTTTGTATTAAATCCCGCTTCAATGATTGTTGCTCAGAGCAATGGAATTGAAACGGTTATTGCAGTTCCTATAGCAAAAGCAATTGATTTAATTTGGATGTATATTATTGCGACAGTAATGGCTAAAGAAGTAAGCAAAGATAAGGAATAAAAATTTAAAAAACTGGCAATTAGTTTTATAAAAGAAAGTAATGATTGGTTTGTTATATTTGAGGTGTATTAAAAATGGTTAGAATCACACAAGATCAGGATGCTTGCATTGGTTGCGGAGCATGCGCGGCTATCTGCCCTAAAGACTGGGCTTTCAAAGGAGATAAAGCTGAATTAATCGGATCAAAAAAGGAAGGAAAATTATTTGTTAAAGTTGCTAGTGACGCTGGATGTAGTAAAGAAGCAGCAAATGCTTGTCCAGTACAGTGCATAAAAGTTGAATAAAATTATTTGAAAAATCAAATAGTAAGGTTTTGGTGGAAGAGATGGACGAGGAATTAAAAATTACTACTCAAGCGTCCATCCAAAAACTGAACCAATTACAAAAACAAGAAAAAGTTCCTAATATTAAAATAACTCCAAAACGTAAGAATGAACGAGAGAATATTCCAAGAAAATATCTGCGTTCGCGCTGGAAGCACTTTTTGAGCCAGGACAAAATGGGAGATTTACTAATTGAAGGAGTAAACATTAAAGAAATTGTAAAAAAATATGGCTCCCCTCTTTATGTTATTGTCGAAGAAGAAGTTAGAGAAAAATGCAGGGCATTCAAAAAAGGTTTTGATTACACACCTTTTAGACCGCAGTATGCATGCAAATGTAATTCTAATTTAGAAGTTTTAAGGATTGTAAGAGATGAAGGATTTGATTTTGATGCGAGTAGTGTTGGAGAAATAATTTTAGGCCTCCTTGCTGATTTTAGGCCTGAGCAAATTACTTTTACTAATTTATACAAAACAAAAAAAGATATTTTGTTTGCACTTGAAATAGGAGTTGCGGCAATCACTATTGATTCGCTTGAGGAACTTGACACTGCGATTGAAGCTGGAAACCAAATCAAAAAAACTGTTCCATTAATGCTTAGAATTAATCCAATGATTAAGGATGGAAATTTTTCAACTAAAAAACAGCAGTATGGAATCCCTTATACTTATGCAAAAAAAGCAATTGAAAAAATAAGAGACAACCCAATCATCAGACTAAAAGGTTTTCACTTCCACGGTTCATACGCACATAACTTCAAAGGATACTTTTTGGCTGCAAAAAAAATTGCAAAGTTAGCCGTATTTGCAAAGCAAAACGGAATGTTAATTGAAATGCTTGACTTTGGAGGAGGTTTCCCAGTAGAAGCTCCAAAAATTTACTGCCCAGGAAAATATTTTACTGCAAAAGAATTCGGGGAAAAATTCAGTCCGTTCTTTAGAAAATTGTGCTTGGAAAATGAACTAGGAAACCCAACTTTAGTATTTGAACCGGGAAAATCAATTGTAGCAAATGCAGGAATTGGAATAATAAGCGTAATAAGCAACAAAAAACTTGAAACAAAAGATTTGATTATAACTGATGGGTCTTGCTATTCAATGTTCCCTGATGTTTTAATTTCCCACTGTGATTATGAATTGCTTCCAGGAAACAAAATGCGAACAAAAAGCACGCACAAATATGATATTGCTGGATGCACTTGTGATTGCTTGGATGTTATTGCAACTTGCCAAATAATGCCTAAGCTTGAGAAGGGAGATCTTCTTGTAGTAATGGACTCGGGAGCATATAGTTTTGTAATGGGTTCAAATTTTAACAATCTAAAGCTTGCCCCAATAATTAAAATTAACAAAGATGGAAAAACACAATTAATCAGAAGAAGAGATCGTTATTCAGAAATATTTGGTTCTGAACTTGATGTATTAAAATTAGCTGATCCTACAGAAATGAAAGGGTTTTATGATTTACTAAGAAAGAACTACTAAAAATACAAATCAGATTAATTAGAAAAAGATTAGTTAAAATTCTTCAAAAGTTTTTTTCATTAAAAGAGCATCCACTTCAATATTAGGGGATTCACAAATCAATATTCCTTTGCAATCCATGTCCTTTAGGGCCTTAAGCAATTCAACATACTTGAAATCTGATTCTTTTAGAACTAAATGTCTTCTTTCTCCTTTTTCAGTATATTCTATTCCTGAAACATGAATGTGCATATTTTTTAGAAATTCTTTCCCAAGCATTTTTTCTGAATCCTCTAAAACTTTTCTAAATTCAGCATAGGAGTTGTATTTTCCATTTGAACGGGCATGCAAGTGAGAAAAGTCAATACATGGAAGAGTAGTTTCTAGTTGTGAGCAAAGCAAAAGAAGTTCTTCAATTGAGCCAAATTGAGTTCCTTTTCCTGTTGTTTCTGGGCGAACTATTATTTTGTTTTTAGATGATTTTAATTTCTCTTCAATTTCCATAAATCCTTTTTTTATATTTTCAAATACTTTCTCTTGAGGCATTTTCAAATAAAACCCAGGATGGAATGTCATTGAAACTGCGCCCGCTTCTTCAGCTCTTTTCGCACAAGAAATTACTCGAGAAACTGAGGCATGAAACTTTGGTCGTTCAATTGAATTAAGATTGATAAAATAAGAACCGTGGCAAGTTAGAAAAACATTTTTTTCTTCTGCAACTTGTTTTACTTGTGGAGCATGTTCTTTACTTACATTTATAGAATAAGCAAACTCAAGCTCCATTCCACTTAAACCTAATTCATTAACTCTATTAATTCCATTAATTGTAGAAGGATCTATGGTACTTGTTGGAATTCCTGCAGTTGCAAAATTGAGTTTTTTAAAAACCATACCACAATTAGCCATGACATTAATAAAAAGCTTGGCTAAAAAGTGCAAATTCGTTTCTTTTAAAAAGCATTCAGTTCTATTTTAATCAAGAGCAAGTGATTAATTTGAGTCATAGAGAAAAAGCAAAAAACTTAATTTCAAATTTAGGACAAACTCTTTTTGATAATAGAGTAATTATTATTTTACTAATTGCAATCTTTATTTTGGCTGTTGGAGTAAGATCCGATTTAATGAAGTACCCAGGAAACTATTTGTTTGAACCTGATGCTTCCTACCACGCAAGAATGATACAAGAACTTGTTGAAACTGGTTCAGTACCCCAATATGATCCACAAAACTATTACCAAAGTCCTGTTGAAAGTCAATCCTATTCTGTTTATTGGTTTGTTAGTGCTTGGATATATCAAATAATGGCAATGGGACAGCCATTCAACAAAGATTTGCTTTTATTCACAGTTAAATTCTTCCCTGCAATCTTTGGAGCACTTATCTCAATTATATTATATTTCTTAGCCAAAGCAATCTTTAACAGCAAGAAAGTTGCTCTAATCACAGCTTTTGTTACGGCAGTAACTCCAGCATTTGTTTATAGAACAATGAGCGGAGCACAGGGAGACAATTCATTTGGATTCCTTTGGATGGTTATTGGATTTTACTTTTTGGTAAAAGCAGTTAAGAGCAAACATTTGAAAAAAGAAGAAATAATTAATGCTCTACTTGCAGGATTATTCTTTGGACTAATGTCAATAACTTGGCAAATGTATATTCTAATCCCTGCAATAGTAATACCTTACGCACTTGCAGCACTAATAATAATTGCTTCAAAAGCAGAACACGCTGAAAAAGATTTATTGAAAAATGAAGTAATTGGATTTGCTTTAAAAATTATTTTATCATTTACAGTAATGACTTTAATTTTTACTATTGGAGGAAATGCATTCAACAAAGGGGCACAAATTTGGCTACTTACATTAGCAGGACAACTGTCAGCAGTATTACATATAGATTATATGGTTTTAACAGGTCTAATTCTAATAGGAGCAGTAATATTTATTGCAATTGCATACTTAATAAGTTTACAAAATCACGAAACAAAGAAAATGATTTCAACAGCAATAGTTTTGGGATTATACTTAATCTTTTTCGCACTAATTGCTTTGTTTTTAACTCAGCCAGATGTGTTTTATGCAGGAGAAGGAAGGACTACTCTTGGCTCAATGGTTGGGGAAGAAAGTGTTGGAAATTCATTCTTTGGAACTAAATATAATGCATTAATTGTTTTCCCTTGGATGGCACTAATATTACTCCCTATAGGATTTGCATTAATTAAGAAAGAAGATTTACACACTACAATTCTATTCTGGACTTGGGTAATTGTTACTTTGTTCATGGCATGGTACAAATTGAAATTTACTTTTGTATTTGGACTTGCAATAGCACCAGCTGCAGCAATTGTTGCATTCATGATATTTGAAATGTTAAAGAACTTTAAATTAGAAAAGGGATTTGAAGCAAAAATCACTATATTTGCATTGTTATTCATTATTTTACTTGGAGTAGGAGCAACTGCTAGATTTATCCCAGATTATGCTCCTTTCCCAAACCAAGACCCAGCAACAATTGAAAGAATGAATTGGATCATTGCTAACACTCCAACTGATGCTAAATTCTTTAATTGGTGGAATGATGGACACGTTTTAGCATTAACTACTGAAAGAAGATTTTCTACAGATAATAGAAATGCTTCCTTTGAAGCTAATCAAGCATATGCTAGATTTGTAATTTCCATAGATAGTAATAATGCATATTATATTGCATCACAGCAAATAGGCGCAGATTATATTTTACTTGAAAGCGATCTACTTGGAGCAATGTCTTCATATGAAGATTATAACTACGGCCAAATAGCACCAAGTTCACTAAGAAATAAATATTCAGTTGGTAGCTACAACATATTAATCTGCACTGACAAGAATACTACTGTTGATTGTGGAGGAAATTCTCTTCCAAAAGCACAATTTTTAAGCATCTCAACAAAATGGAAATCTACTCCTGATGCATTCCCTGACGGAACTAACCCAGTATTCTACTACAGAACAAACGACCAGATTTTGGTACTAAACAAAGCAATGAACAACACTAACTTTGCAAAAGTATTCACAAATAGTGATGAAACAAGCAAGTACTACGAAGAAGTATATTCAAGTAATGGATACAAAATTTATAAGATACTAAAATAAAAACAAAATATTCAGCAACTCAACTTTTTTTAGAATTTAAATAATCTTTAAGGGCATTTTCCCATTGGCGAAGAGCAGCAAATTTAGTATTTTTAAGTATGCTACACGAGGGTCTTTTTGCAGATTGAATATAATTGCTAGAAGCACAAGGCGACACATAGCAATTTGTCTGTTTTAATTCAATAATCTTCTTTGCATATTCAAATCTTGAACAAGATCCTGAATTTGTCATGTGATAAACTCCATAAGTTGGATTTTTGAGGATTAGCTGAATCAAACTTTCTGATAAATCTTTTGTATAAGTCGGACTTCCAAACTGATCATCTACCACAGTTAGGTTATGCTTTTCATCAGCCAACTTGGATATAGTGTCAACAAAGTTCTTACCATGCTCGCCAAAAAGCCAAGAAGTACGCACAATATAATAATTGCTTAAATTATTTTGAACAAAATCTTCTGCAGCAGATTTTGTAAGACCATAGTAGTTAAGGGGATTCTTTTTATCAGTTTCATGATAACTTTTTTT
>JAVHOV010000039.1:0-7278 GCA_036170245.1 archaeon
TTTAAAGCGAACTGAGCTCTTTCACAGTTCTAATACTAGAAGTACAACGCTGAGGTCGAGATTCGAACTCGAGCTCCAGTTACGGAAATGGATTAGCAATCCATCGCATTTGACCGACTCTGCCACCTCAGCTTTTGCTATATTTACTAGCTTTGCTAGTAAGTAAGATTCTCTAGGAAAAGCATTAAAAACACATTTTTGAAAGCCGTTTAGGAAAAGTTAAAAAGCTTCTAGAGCCCTTACTAAGAGAGAGATTATGTTTTTTGATGAAATAAAAAAATATCCTCAACCCCTTCGATTATCAATTATTGAAGGAATGTTTGCTTCATTAATGTCCGGAGGCGGAGCAACATTTATTGTTCCATTCGCATTGTTCCTTGGGGCAAACAGTATGGAAATCGGATTCATGCTGGCTTTTCCCGCTCTTCTTGCAGCATTTGCACAACTAGGGTCAATAAAATTACTTGATGTTTATAAAAAAAGGAGACTTGCAATTACAGCAATTGTATTCTTTCAGGCGTTAAGCTGGTTAGTAATAGGATTAATTCCATTCTTCTTTTCCCACAACCAAATATTTGTGTTAATTGTAATTTACACAATAGGAAATGTTATTGGCTCAATTGGCGGACCATTATGGCAAAGCTGGATGAGTAGTCTCACCCCAAAAGAAATATTAGGAGAATATTTCGGGACAAGAAATGCATTAACAGGAACAGTTGTTTTTTTGGCAATGCTACTTGGGGGATTTGCATTAGAACTAATAGAACCAAGCATGACTCTTTATGCATTTAGTGCAATATTCATATTTTCATTTATTGGAAGATCAATCTCTTCATTAATTTTTACAAAGATAGATGACCCTGAATTCATTCCTGAAAAAGAACCAACCCATTTCATTTCATTTGTTTCACAATTAGGCAAAGATAATTTTGGTTACTTTGTTCTGTTTGGTTCTTTAATGACTTTTGCAATTGCTCTTGTCGGACCATTTCTATCACTTTATCTACTCGAAACCATGGGATTGAGATATGATTATTTAACTTACACTTTAATCATCTGTGCTTCAGCAGCAACAACATTAATCTCAATGCCTTACTGGGGAAAAATAATTGACAAATATGGATTAATTAAAACTATTAAAGTAACTGGACTACTCGCTTCATTTTACCCTTTACTATTAATCCTTATTCGAGATCCGTTAGGATTAATTATTGCTGAAGCACTATCAGGAATAATTTTTAGCGGATTCAATCTCTGTTTAGCAAATTTCATCTATGAATCCTTCAAACAAGAAAAAATATTAAAATATGCAGGATATCAAGCAGCATTATTTGGAATAGCAACTTTTATGGGAACACTTCTTTCAGGATGGATGCAAACTTACCAACTTTCATTTGGAGTATTATCAAATACTTTTTTTGTTATTTGCCTCATAGCTGTAATACTTCGATTAACAATATACACTACTTTAATTAATAAAATAAAAGAAGTAAGAGAAACAAAAGAAATCAAAGATAAGACACTGATAATTAGTGTATTAACTTTCGAACCGATTAGAGAAAGTTTTTTTGCAAATGCATTCATAATAATATCAAAAACTGAAGACTTCACAATTAAAGGAGTTAGAAAAGTAGGAGGAATTGCAAAAAGAGGAATAATTACTGCAGAAGAATACACAAAAAATGCAGGCAAATTAGCTGAAAATGGAATTGAAAATGTTGAGAATATCACTAAAAAGAATATTAGCAATGTAAGAGATATTATAAAAAAGAGAAAAGGATTTTTATAAAAAAATCCTTTTACTAATTAAGAATAATTTAAAATTAATTACTTTGGTAAGAAAGAAAGCATTAACTTGAATCCTTGAGATGCTTTTCCTTTAACTAAAGTTCCAGAAATTGGTTTTCTTCCTTCAGTGAAAACGTGCAGGTTTCCCCACAAATCTCCTCCCCCAAGTTTGAAATGACCTGAAACCCTCATTATTTTCATATTAACAAAATCAATTTTTTTAAATTTACTTCCTTCCATTGCATTAACCGTTGCAGTAGTTAAAGACCCTTCAGAGTTTGTAACATCTGCTTCCCTAATATTATTTTGTTCAAGCCCCACTTTTATGCAAGACATTAAATCATCACCCTCATCAAACTCAAGAGTTAGAGTCTTTTTCTTTAAAGGTTCTTTTATCAAAACTGAATCAATATTCTTAGGCATATTATTCCCCTCACGGCAATTTACAGAGTTAAACACATTGGATTTTTAAGGCTTGGTTTTGGAGCAGAATAACTTAACTCAACTAAAGAACTAGTTAAAAGAACAGTTTACTTCTTTGAAGCCCCAAGCATAGCAATTCTCTTTAAAGGATTTACAATTTCCTTTTCAGCCTCTTTTTCTTTACCTGCTTTAACAAGCAAAAGAAGAGTATCCTCATCAGTTATTTTGGTTTCTTTTGAAAAATTATATTTACCGTCTAAATAAGTTGCAAGAGCAGTAAAATTCTTTCCTGTTGCTTCCCCTAACTCCTTTTCGACTAAATTAGTTATTGATGCACTCAATTCAATCATATCAAACTGTCCATCACCGATATTAACAAGATCACTAACTGCAGGACGCTTAATCATTAATTCAACAGAATTAGCGGCAAATCTTTCTGAATTAATTGGAATAATCCCTATCTTTTTTACCATTGCTTCAATATCAGAACTATCAACGCAAGCAAAAATCTTTTTTGCCCCATTCTCTTTTGCATACATTGCTGAAAGCAAATTATCTTTATCAAGTTCACTAGCTGCAATAAAAACATCACACTTATCAAGCTCTAAATCATCCAAAACTTCTGGTTTAGTTGCATCGGCATTAACTACATTAATCCCAAGTTCTTCAGTGATTCTTAAAGCTTCATCCTTCTTTTTTACAACAAGAACAACTTTTTCATTATCCTCATGAGACAATAAAGATGCCAAAGCACTAGCAAATTCAGTACTACCAACAATTACAACATACATATTCTCACCAAGATATTTAATATTTAGAAAAGAGGATTTTTATAATTTTGGATAGCGTTTTTTGGATGATTTTTACCAAAACTATCAAATTTTACTTCCAAGCCCAAAACTCTTAAGCATAATTAAGAAAGGCAATATTTCCATTCTTCCAACAATCATATGAAGACTCAACAAAAATTTCAAAATTGGGTCCATTAAATACCAAGAATTTTCACTAAATAAAGTCAATCCAACGTTTCCTTGTGCTGAAGCAACAACAAACACACTTTCAATTAACCCATAACCCCAAAGCATGAATATTACAGAACCAATTACCAAAAAGAAAAGGTACAATGCCAAATAAGACAATGCTTTCATCACATCTTCATCACAAACAATTCTATTACCAATTTTTATTGGAAAAACAGTATTTTTCGGCAAGAACGCTTTGTGAATTTCTCTTCTTATTACTCTAAACAGAATTATTATTCTCCAAATCTTTAACGCACCTGCAGTTGAACCATAGCATGAACCAAAAATCATTAATAAAATCAAAATGAAAATTGAAAGTGCAGGAAGTTTATCAGGAGTAAAAAAAGTTGTTGCACCAGTACCAGTAATACATGAAATAATATAGAAAAATGCGTCAAAGAATGAATTATTTTTAAAAATAAATAAATTTATTGAAACTAATGCAATTGCAAGCAATATTATCCCAAAAAAGAATTTTATTTCAGGATTTGAAAAAAATCTTTTTATTTTCCCATGAATCAAATCATAATGAGATTCAAAACTAATTCCCCCGACAAGCATTAATAATATTGAAACAATCATTGCGTTTGACCCATAGAACCCAACACCGACCGAATTAGTTGAAAATCCTCCGGTTGCAATTGAAGTAAAAGTATGAACTACTGCATCAAACAAACCCAATCCAGAAAGAAGGAAAAGAATTATACCTACAATTGTATAACCAAAGTAAATCATTAAAATTGTTCGTGCAACCTTAACTACGTTCATACTAAATTCTTCAGTTCTTCCCTCAGCTACAAACAAGTGATGCGCTGTTTGAGGCTTTTCAAACATTAACAGGGCAAGTAACACTATTCCAAATCCACCCATCCATTGAATAAATCCTCTCCAAAAATTCAATGCAAATGGCAAATTTTGTGGAGCACTAATCATTGTTAACCCTGTTCCAGTCCAACCTGAAACTGATTCAAAAAAAGCATCTATAGGAGTCATTCCAACAAATAAAAAAGGAATTGCAGAAATTATTCCAATTACAAACCAAGCAAGTGCAATTGAGATAACTGCATGCTTAAAACGAACTTCCTGTTTTCCCAAAAATATTTTAGAAACTGAGAAAAGAACAAATACAACTGCGCCAATCAGACCAAAAACTTCTACAAAAAGCATTTCTTTATACAAAAAAGCAACAATCAAAGGAATAAGCATTGCCACTCCGACAAAACGCATCATGTTTGAGATAGTATAAAGAATTGCTAACAAATCATTCTTATCAAGTTCCAAACTAGCTCACCAAACTTTAACTTAATGACAAAACTAGGTTAAAAATCTTACACAATAGCAAAAATTATTGAAAAAAAGAGTTTTTTGAGTGGTTAAATCAATTTCAACTCACTCATTACACTCAAAACCTTAGTTTTACTTTCGGGCCTCAATTCACACATAGGCAATCGATACACTTCTTTACAAAATCCTTTCTTTGAAAGCATGAATTTTATTGGGATAGGATTAGTTTCAATAAATTCAACTCCGAAAAGAGGCGCAAGAGAAAAATGTACTCTTAATGCACTTTCAAGATCCCCATTTAATGCAAAATTTGTTAAAGACAACATTTCAATAGGAACAATATTTGAAGCAACACTAATTACTCCATGTCCTCCTAAATTAATTACTTCAAGAGTCAAGTTATCATCCCCACTTAAAACTGAAAAATCTTTAGGGACAGAATTAATTACTTCCTTTATTTGAACCAAATCCCCACTAGCTTCTTTCACCCCAACTATATTGTTGCAAGATTCAATCAGCCTCAGCAAAGTTTTTGTTTCTAAATTAACCCCTGTTCTGCTTTTTATGTTGTAAAGAATAATAGGAATTTTAACTGAATCAGCAATTTTTTTAAAATGCAAATAAAGTCCTTCTTGAGTAGGCTTATTGTAATAAGGATTAATCAGCAAAAGTGCATCTGCTCCAGCACTCTTTGCATGAAGTGACAAATCAACTGCTTCTCTTGTACAATTGCTTCCAGTACCAGCAATGACTTTAACTCTCCCATTGACTTTCTTTATTACAAAATCAATTACTTCACTATGCTCCTTTGGGCTTAACGTGGGTGATTCTCCAGTTGTACCACAAACAACAATACCATTTATTTTTGAGTTAATTTGAAACTCAATTAATTTTCCTAAAGAAACATAATCTACATTCTCATTTGAATCAAAAGGAGTTATTATTGCAGTATAAACTCCGCTAAACTTTGCATCCATTAAGACCACCACATTTGTACGCTTATTTAACAAAAAGTGGATAATAACGTTTATAATTCGTTTTATTATGTGCGATATTCGTATTATTAAAAGATTTTTCTAAAAAAATTAGTATTCTTTTAGAACCGGAAAAGTTTCAGTCTGGATTACCCCTTCAATTGAGCGGACCATTTCAAGAACCTGATTCAACTTATCAAGACTCTCTGACTGAATCATTGCAATAATAGTAAATCTTCCAGTAACCTCAAACACTCTAACTGCACCAAGCTTTTTTATTTTCTCTGAAATTTTTAAAGTAGGAATAGAAGAAGAAGTTGTAATCTCAACAAATGCTGTTGTAGCAGTACCAAGTTCAAGAGTAAATCTTCTAATTACCCCCCTTTTTTGCAATTTCGCAACTCTTTGCCTCACAGTGCCTTCAGAAATTTTTAATTCCTTTGAAATAGACAAAAAAGAAGTCCTCGAATCATTAAGAAGAGATTCCAATATTTTTTTATCAATTAAATCCATTCCGCGCATAAAATACCAATAAAATAATAACTACGAAAGAGTTTAAAAATCAAAACATTATTTAAAAAAATTGATTAAGTATTTAATTAAGAACAGCACTAAAATAGCAAAGGTGATTCTTTGATAGAAAAAGGAAAAAATACAATAAAAGAATTCATGGGATTTTTAAGAGAATACAATGTAATGGCCCTCGCAATCGCATTCATTATGGGCGCAGCAGCAACAACTTTAGTAAAATCATTAGTAGATAATCTGATAATGCCCATAGTAGGATTTTTGATTCCTGGAGGAGCATGGAAAGAATTCATTCTTCCAATAGGACCAGTACTATTCAAATTAGGAGCATTCTTTGGAGATTTATTAAACTTCGTAATAGTGGCATTCGTAATATATATGATAGCTAAATTTATTATGAAAGAAGAAAAAGTAACTAAAAAATAATTAACTGTTTTTTGTGAAAGGAAAAATCCTTTCACTTAATTTATTTTTTTAAATTTCCCTGTAGCACCCAAGCACTTTTACAAAAGCACAATGCTTGCTTAATTCATCCAAAGCATTTGAAACATTTGAAGAATCCAATTTTCCTTCTAGATCCACAAAGAAAACATATTCCCAAGGATTTTTTTTAGAAGGACGGGATTCAATTTTAGTCATGTTAACTCCAAACTCTTTAAATGATTTTATTGCATCAAATAATGAGCCCGGTTCATCTTTAACACCAAATATCAAAGAAACTTTATACTTTGAATTATTTTTACTTTCATAGAAGGGATTAACTTTTTCAGCCAATGAAAATACTGCAAACCTAGTTTTGTTTACTGATAAATCCTGAATATTTTTTTGAACAATTTTTAGAGAATAATTTTTTGCAGCAGCCTCTGATGCGATTGCGGCACAACCTTTTTCCATTGAAGCCCTTTTTGCAGCCAAAGAAGTACTCCCACACTCAATCAATTCGCATAAAGGATAATTCTTTTCAATCCAAGACCTGCACTGGGCAAACCCTTGAGGATGAGAAAAAATCTTTTTAATCCCCGACAAATCCTTTTCGTTTGACAAAAAGCAATGATTAATGTCTAAAAGAAGTTGGGCATAAATCATGAAATTCTTTTCCGAAAACAAATCAAGAGTTGCTGTAATACTGCCATCAGTTGAGTTCTCTATCGGCACCACACCAAAATCAGCTTTTTTATCACTTATAATGTCAAAAACTTTTTTTATTGAGGACTGAATTAAATATTCGCTATTTGGAAAAACACGTTTTGCTGCTTCAA
>JAVHOV010000040.1:0-27281 GCA_036170245.1 archaeon
CAATTCATCTGCGGGTCTTGTTAGACCACGCAGTATTCTTGGCATCAATATAAAATTAGAAACTTTTAAATGAATTAAATGAATTAAAAATAATTAAAATAAAAAAATAATTTTATTCAAAATAATTTTCAAATATTTTTTTCATCTCTTCTTTGGTTTTGCTTGCTCCAAATGAATTTCTTAAAACTGAAGCACCGATTAAGCCTTTACTTAATCCCAAAAAATAGGGCCTTAAATCATTTGGGCCTAAATTAAATTCGCTAGCAAGTTCGAAAAATTTTTCCCCTTCCTTTTTTGCCTCGCTAACACTTCTTTGAGGCGCATCTTTTCCAGCTAACAATGCATTTGCTTGTTTAAAGAAAAAAGCGTTTCCCATTGCAGCCCTTCCAATCATTTCAAAATCACACTTGGTTTTTTCTTTCATCATCATAACGTCGCTTGGAGTTTTTATGCCCCCATTTCCAATTATCGGAACTTTATGTTTTTTTGTTTCGCTTTTCAATAATTTTATTTTTTCCCAATCTGCCATTTCGCCGTATCCTTGAGAGCCAAATCTTGCATGAAGAGTAATTGCATCAACTTTATTATCTATTGCAGAAGTAGCAACGCTAAGAAAAGTTTCTTTTTCAAGCCCAAGGCGCATTTTTAGAGTAACTGGTTTTTTTGTAGAAGATTTCATTGAAGAAATAATTTGTCCAACATTTAACGCATCATTCATTAAAGTACAGCCGTATTTTCCTTTTAGTGCTTTTGGAACTGAGCACCCTGCATTCAAGTCATACCCTGCAAAGTTATCAGGAAATTTTTTTTCAACAAGTTCAACAGCTTTTTTAAAATCGATTGGGTTTGATCCAAACAATTGCAAAAACACGGGTTTTTCTCCTTCTGAAACAGCAAGCATCCCTTCAGTTCTTTTGTTTTTCATCAAAAGCGCTTTTGCAGAAATTAATTCAGTATAAACTAAAGCCGCACCGTATTCTCTAGCAAGGGTTCGAAATGCAACATTAGTATAATCAGCCATTGGAGCAAGAAATAATTCTCCACTTAGTTTTAGTTTACCGATTTTATTCATAAAAAATTATATAAAAAAAGTTATTTAATATAGAACTATTTAATACAAATTCACTATTTTAAAGTTATAACCGCATCAACAGCAAAGCAGCCGTTTTCAGTTACAAATACTGGATTGAACTCTATTTCTTTTATCTGAGGATAAGTCAAAACGAGTGTTGAAAGTTGTTTTATTGTTTTCTTTAATGCATCAACATCATAAATTTTCTTTGTTCTATACCCTTGTAAAACTTTTGTTCCTTTTACTTCATTTAACATTTCTTCAACATCACTTTCATTTATTGGAGCAATTTTTTGGGAAACATCTTTCATTATTTCAACAAATATCCCGCCAAGCCCATAAGTAATTACTTTACCAAAATCAGTGTCAAGAGCAGAAATTAAAACTTCTTGGCCAACTAACATTTCCTGCAATGCAAAAAATGGTTTTAGATTATTTTCCTTTGATTTTTGAATCATTAGTTCCAAATGATTTTCAAGTTCAGTTCGGTCTCCTATATTTGCTTTAATTAAACCAAAATCGGTTTTGTGAGCTAAACCAGTTGCAGTTTTGAGTGCAACAGGATATTTTATTGAATCAAAATTAAGTTCTTCTTTCTTTGAAAAGAAAATTGTTTTAGGGGTTTGTATTCCGGCTTCTTTCAAAAGCAAAAAGGATTCTTCCATATTTAATTGCTTTTTACCATCAAACATTTTTTTTATTTCTTTTGAAGGCGTAGTTTTTTGTTCAAATACTTTCTTTATTTTTTTTCTTTCAGTATAAACTTGCATTCTTGAAAGTGCCTTAATTCCTCGTTCAGGAGTTTCAAAATCAACTACTCCCTGTTCTTTTAGGTACCTTCTCGGGTTTGAAACCGAAGTTCCACCCATAAATGAAGCAATTATTGGCTTTCGTTTATTTAGAGCCGCAACAATATCTGCTACTCTTTCTGGATTAGTCATGCTCTGAGGAGTAAGAAGGGTGTAAATTATATCAATTTCGTTATCATCTTGAAGCATTTTTAGAGCAGTTCTATAGTCAATCGGCTTTGCATCCCCAATTAAGTCAAGCGGGTTTGATGCGTGTGGATTAATTTCTTTAACAGCAAGTAAAGTTTTTTCTGAGAATGCAGGAAGTTTGAATTTGTGAGCTGAAGCAGAATCTGCAGCAATTACTCCTGGGCCCCCAGCATTAGTTACTACAGCTAAGCGAAATCCTTTAATTTTTTTTATTTTTGATAATAGTTTTGCCATATCAAAAAATCCTTCAATTGAATTTACTCTCAAAATATTTGCTTTTTTGCATGCAATTGAAAAAATATCATCATCAACGCTTAATGCCCCTGTGTGACTTGATGCTGCCTTTTGCCCTTCAATTGAACGTCCTGCCTTAATCAGCACAACGGGTTTTTTCTTTGCAAGTTTTGCTGCTTGCTTCAAGAAAATTTCAGCATTCTTTACTGATTCCATGTAAACAAAAACAGCTTTTGTTGCAGGATCAGTTTCAAGATAATTGAAGTAACTTGCTTCGCTTAAAAAAGTTTTATTTCCTGTTGAAATAAATTTTGAGAACCCAACTTTTTCCTGTCTTGCCCAGTCAAGTATTGCGGTTCCAAGAGCCCCTGACTGAGAAACAATTGCAATTCTTCCCTGTTGAGGAAAAGTTGCAGAAAAAGATCCGTTGAATCCGTTTTCAGTATTAATTACCCCTAAGGTATTTGGTCCAACCACCGTCATTTTATGTTCTTCAATTATTTTTCTCATTTCGTCTTCAAGCTTTTTTCCTTCTTCGCCAGTCTCGCTGAATCCAGCAGTAATTATTATCGCTGATTTGATGTTTTTACTTACACAATCCTTTAGAACACTAGGAACAAATTGAGCAGGAACACAAATTATTGCAAGATCAATTGGCTTGGCTACTTTTGTAACATTAGTAAATGCATTTATCCCTTGAACTTGTTTGTCATTAATATTAATTGGAATTATTTCTCCAGCAAAATCAGCTTCAATTAGGTTTTTTACTACAGCATAACCTACTTTACCAGGTGTATTTGATGCACCGATTATTGCAACACTTTTTGCATTAAACAATTTATCCAACGGCAACACATTTATTTTTGGCATGAAGAATTAACGCAATAAGAGTATAAAAAAGTTGCCACTCCACAAAAAAAATACACTAAAAAAACAAAAATGAATTGCAAGTTTTATTTTACAACTTACTTTAGCAGATTTTGCACTCGTAAAAATTTTAGTTTTGTTATTCTTGCAAGCTCTACCACTTTTTCCTTGTTTTCTTTTAGTCCTTTCCAGTCAAGAATAATTTCGTCAGCTCCGGACCTTCTTATCATCATCCAGAGTAAATCTAAATTCAAGTTTTCCAGATTGTGTTTTGGACATATGTGGCCGAATGCATATTTTTGTCTTAATACAAGTTTTGTAAATTCAGGAGTGTAGTGTCCCCCTCCAAGTCCAATTACTATTGTGTCTTTGTTTTCCTTTTGTGTTTCGTTAATTACAACTTCTGCAACTATTTTTGCAGCAAGTTCATTTTTCCATTCTTTTGGAGAACTTCCTATTTCAATAAACACACAATCTTTTCGGCTAAACGGCCCATGATGAGTTGCTTCCATAGTTACAACAAATCCTTGTTTTGCTAATCCTTCACTCATATTTTTTTCATTTAATGCACGTAAATAATTTGCCCCTACTCTTGGCATTGCTCCGCATAATTCTCTTCCCTTTCCACCGAATTTCGCTTCGCCAAAGTTTCCAATCATGTGAATTGTAAGAGCTTTGGTACCAGCCTCGCTTTGATGCTTTGAAAGAAATATTATATAATCTTCTTTCACTTTTGCTAAATTAGCTTCAGTAATATCCCCATCAAGTTCATACATTTTTGCCCATTTTGGCAAACCCATTTCCTGAATCTTTTTTGCAATATTCATTCCAGCTGGATCTTTAAAAGCGTAAACTAATGCAAATTTCCCTTCTGACGAAACTTCTTGTTTTGTAGGTTCCTTAGACTTATCTGCTTGCGATTCAGTCTTCGCTTCAACTTTAACTTCTTCAGCCACTGCTTCAGTTTCACTCGGAGTCACTATTTTGTCATCGGACCCATTTTGAGTACCTATTACACTTTCAGAACTAACAAGGTCTTGCGACCCTTTTACAACAAAATTTTCTTCTATTTTAGGTTCAACCATAAGTACACTTTAATATGAAACATTTAAGATTGTTTTTTAAATGGTTTTTGACGTAAATCTTTCATTAACCACATATAGGGGGCAAACAAAATGGTTGTAGAATATGGAGAATTTAAAGGAAACAAAATGATAATTCTTAAGAGAAACGAAACAGACACATTCCCTTTCCAATTTGGTAAAGGTAAGGCTAAATTGATTGTCGAGAACTTTGATGCAATAAAAAAATTCGTTGAAGAAAATGAAGAAGGACAGTAAAATAAAAATAAACTTTAAGTGGCTTATATTTTTAAGTCACTTAATCAATTTTTATTTTTGTTTAAATAATATTCTTTAAATTTTTTTAATGCTTTTCCTCTGTGACTTACTAAATTTTTTTCTTCTTTTGTCATTTCAGAATATGCTTTGTCTTGTCCGTTTGGAACAAATATTGGATCAAACCCAAAATCGTTGTCAACTCTTAGAGGAACTATTGTTCCTTCTGTCACTCCTTCAAAAAACAGTATATTTTTGCCGTCAAAATATCCAATCATTGTTCGGGCTGTTGCTTTATTAGAATCAAATTTTTTTGTAATGTTTAGTATTCCTTCTTTTCCAACAGATTTGAAAAACCATTTTATCAGGGGCCCAGGAAATCCGTTTAGCGCGTCAAGGCAAAGAGAACTATCTTCAACCATTAATTCACCTTTGTGCTGTCTTCTTGCTTCATTTAATTTATGGGTCACAACTTCTTTCGGGTCCAGGCTTTGGACTTCGGTCAAATCAAGTTCAAGCTGTTTGAAGTCTATTTCAGGGGTAAGTGATTTTTTGAATTCTTCAACTTTGTGCTTACTTGCGCTGATAAAATGTAGGGTCATTTAATCACTAAAATTATAGAAGTGCTTTGTATTTTTTAATGTACTTTTCAATTGATTTGTCACTTATTTGGCTTGGCTTGATTTTTAATTTTGAAAAAATAATTTTTTCTATCTCTAAAGAAAATTCCAAGAACTTTTTTGATTTCTCTACCCTTAATGGGTCTTTATCAAGATTATATCTTTTTACATATTCGTTCATTCTTTGTTTAATGCTTGCAACCTTTTTTGGAGATACCCTTCCGTCAGCATAAAATAAAATCATCAGTTCTAAATCCTTAATCCATTTTTCCTTATTCATATGGATGAACTCTTTATGCTCTAAGAGGAATAGCAATCTTTTGCTTACTTTAAGTTCTCGTGCAATCTTTTCATTGGTTTTATTATCATCCTTGGCATATTTTTTCCAAAACTCTTTTTGTTTTTCTTTTAAAAACTCAATATTATCCCGGTCTTTTTTGTCAAGCAAAAGAGTTTTTTTCTTGTCGCAAAAATCCATTTTTACAATGTTCCCCAAATCATGAATTAATGAAACTGCGACTACATCATTTGAATTTATTTTTGGATTCATTTTGTCGCAAATTAGTTCTGATACTCCTGCAACTCGCATCATGTGCATTCTGACGTTATTCGGAACACAGTACTCATCGTAAATAGAGTGAATATCAGCAATTATTTTTTTACTTTCCATAAGAACACCAAAGTAGTTAGAAAAAGAATTATAAATCTAGGGGCTTTAAAGAATTTGAAAATATGGTTGTTTAACAATGTTAAAACAAATTGTCAAACACTTTTTTACCATTGTTTTCTGACAAGTACTTCCATCTAGCATCAACATATTCCTGTATTTTTTTTGCAATTTCAGGAGTTACATGCTTAAATCTTCCTTGCATCATTAAGTATTCTTCAACATTTTTTTTCTCAGTTGGAGTTTGATTTATTGTTAATACACCATCTTCGATTTCGTATAATGGGTAAACATTTGTTTCAAATGCTTTTCTTGCTACATCCATTCCCATAGATGAATCTATTTTCCAGCCTGGAACACAAGGGACAAAAACTGTAATAAAAGTTGGCCCATTAATACTCAATGCTTTTTTCACTTTTCTGTTCAAATCCATTAAGTTCATTACGCTTGCTGTTGCAACGTATTTTACCCCGTGCGCTGCCACAATAAAAGGAAGAGGTTTTTTTGGCTGTTGTTTTCCAGGAATTACTTTTCCTGCTGGGGAAGTTGTTGTGTTTGCGTATGGGAAAGTTGCTCCGCTTCTTTGTATTCCTGTGTTGTGTACAACTATCCCGTTTGCAACAAAATTGTGTTCCCCTTCAACTCTTAAATCAAGAGTTGGTTCAACACCTAATGTAGTTATTGAAATAATTTTTTTTGTTTCAAAATTCTCATTTCCAAATAAATAATTTCTTTGTTTATTTTGACAAGCATACTTTAGCAAAGCGCCTTTCTTTCCGCTAAAGCAAACATACCCATAAGTAGACTCCACAAGTAGTTCTCTTTTCACAACCAACGTCCCTTTTTCTTTTGTTTGTTGATGTATTTTCCCAACTCTAACATCCATTGTTTGGAGTAAAAGTCTTAATGTTCTTAAAAGTTCATAACTTGCCGAAACATATCTATTGCTATTACCCAACTTGTATCCGTCAGATAACATTAGTCCTTCAACAAATGCTTGTTTTTCAGTTAAAGGTAAAGTAAAAACCCACCCAGGAATTATTTTATTTTTTGCACCTTTCCCAAATCCAAGTGAATCAACAAATCGCGCGATATTAATTGAATTAAGGTGCAATTCATTTTTGCTTTCAGTTAAACAATGATTCCATAAAAGATTTTCAATTAATTGTTTTGCTTCTTTTCGTCCTTTTTTTCCTTCAGGCAAAGCAAATCCTATTTCTGCTTTTTCTACTCTGGCCCAACCATCACCAACATATAATCCTAAAAGTTTCATTAAAGTAGCAGAAGATTTTTCAGGTAAATGAACTTCATTTATTTTGTTTACTTTATAATCACCTTTTTTTGATTCTTTAATATTTGAAAATAAGTAAGATTCTCCTTCAAGCCCTTTCTTTAAAGATACAACTTCTTCCCCTACTTTTAATTCTTCAACCATTTTCCAAACAAATTGATTTTTGCCAGATTTTCCATTTCTTTGTAGTATTAAGAAAGGATGATTTCCAGTTGCTTTTATTGTATTTGAATCAGTGTTTATCTCAAACACTCTTTTTATTCCGTTATCAAACATGCCAGTACATTTTTTTAGAACTAATTTTCTAGTAGATTGGCTAAATGCATATACTTCATCCCCTACTTTTATTTCAGTAATTTTCTTTAATCCATCTTTTGTCATTATGAGTGAGTCTAAAGCCAAGCAATTCATGTAAGCTTCATTATCAGTTGCAATGTACAAAAATTTTGTTCCGCGTTCTAGTGCTCCACTTAGTGAACCAAATCCAATATCAAAACTTGCTCCGTCTCCGCCGATTGCAATTACATTAGTTTCTTTGTCTCCCTTAGCGTCTAGTGCCGCTCGTACTCCGCTTGCTACAGCACTAGCATTTTCAAATGCGCAGTGAACCCAAGGAACTTCCCAACTTGTTTCAGGATATGGCGTTGATACTACTTCCATACATCCAGTAGCTTGGGCTACAATTGTTTTTGGACCGGCAGCTTTCAAAATGTGCCTTAGTGCTAGTGCTTCTCCACACCCAGCACAAGCTCTGTGTCCGCTTGCAAAATATTCTTTTTCATCAATTCCTAAGATAGCCATAATCATCAATCCAAAAAATTTCACTTCAGCCAGTATCCTTCTTTTCCTCTTACTATTGTCGCTATTGCCTCTTTTATTTTTTCTTTGTTAATATCTCGTCCGCCAAGGCCCGCAACAAATCCTTCTACATTGACTTTCTCATTTGCAAGAGCAGATCTAATATCATTTGTCAGTGCTCCGCCAAATCCAATTGATGCATGTCTGTCAATAACGCCAAGTACTTTTAGGTCTTTGCATAAAATTTTCAAATCTTCTACTGGAAGTGGTCGAACTGATTTTAATTTAATTAAACCGATTTTTTTGCCACTAGCATTTAATTCGTTAATTACTTCTCTTGCTGTTCCGCAGACACTTCCAACGCAAAGAATTGCATATTCAGCATCTTGGATATTTATTCCTTCAATTAAACCATTACCATATTTTCTTCCAAATGTTTTTTTGAATTCGTTATTTACTTTTACAATT
The DNA here is from genome assembly GCA_036170245.1 of archaeon. Taxonomy (GTDB): domain Archaea; phylum Iainarchaeota; class Iainarchaeia; order Iainarchaeales; family JAAZKV01; genus JAAZKV01. Next base: position 8,353 of record JAVHOV010000040.1, read on the forward strand.
TCTTTTAGTGCTTCAGTCATAGCTATATTTTCAGCTTCTTTAAATTCCATGTAAGTGTTGGGTTGAGCAAATCCCCCAAATGATTTTGGATTTGTTGTGTCAAGGAAGTGCTCTGGTTTGTATTCTGGTAAAAATGCATCAACACTAGATTGGTCTTCTATTTGTATTGGTTCATATGCGTGTGTTAAATAAAATCCATCTACGCAAACCATTACTGGAAGTAATACTTTTTTAGCTTCAGCAATTTTGTAAGCCATTATTACTGTGTCAAATGCTTCCTGATTACTTTCACAGTACAATTGTATCCACCCTTGATCTCTTTCACTCATTGCGTCTGAGTGATCGTTCCAAATGTTTAATGGCCCTGCTAGAGCTCTGTTTGCTACAGCCATTACTGCCGGAAACCTTGCTCCTGCAACTATTGGCAAAATTTCGTGCATCAATGCTAATCCTTGTGATGCTGTTGCTGTAAATGATCTTAGCCCAGTAGCATATACTCCGTATAGTGCACTTATTGCTGAGTGTTCACTTTCAACGTGAATCATTTTTGCATCCATTTCTCCGTTGAATACAAATTCACTCATTCGTTCAGGAATTAAAGTGCTTGGAGTAATTGGGTACATTGGTAGAACCTTTGGTCTGCATAGTTTTGCAGCAATTGCCATTCCATCTGCTCCTGAAATTACTTTCTTTTCACTCATAAAAATCACTATTTTTATTTCACTGCAAAACCGCTGTTTTGCAATGCTTCGCAAAAGTATTACTTTTGCTCAGTCCTCAAATTTCTGCTGAAATTTTCAGACTCATAAAAATCACATCTCATTAAACCCAATCAACTACACTCTGAAGAATAATATTTTTTGCTTTGCTGATTTAAAACTTCATCCGATATAATCTGCCCTATTTGATTAAAATAAACTTTGCATTCATTTGAAATCCAGTTATCAAAAGACTCTTTATTGATGTACCATTCATTAACTCCATTTCCTAAAGTATATTTAACATAATAATCTGTTCCGCCTATAGTTAGGCAATTAGTATCATAAAGTTTGTGAGTAATTATTATGCTTTGAATAATTTTTACATTTGCATCAGATAATTTAAAGGGAGTAATATTACAGCCAACGCTAACAGCATCTATATGATTTCCATCTCCATTAGAAAGCACAATAGTATGAGTATACCCTCCACCTGCAACTTCCATCCAACTTGCTTGTGATTCATACAAAACAAATGGTGAGGTTATGTCGTCGGACTTATTCAAATCTTTTGAAACACTCTTTGATCCGGAGAAATTAATACAAATTGCTACAATCAAAAGGATTAGCAGCAATCCTATAACAATAACTAATTTTTTTGATTCTTCAGCCATAACTTATACCTTGATTATTTTTCCTCTACCTTGTGGCTTATTGCTTTCACTGGACACTCTTTCTCGCAGAGCAAACATCCTTTGCAGTAAAGGTAATTTATCATAAACTTTCCGTCTGGTGTTTTAAATATTGCTCCATCAGGACAAACCATCCAGCACTTTCCACACTTAATACATTTTGCCTGGTCAATCATTGGAATGTAAGTTCTCCATTCCCCAGTTTTGTATTTCTTTGTTGAGCCAGGCTCAAGTATTACTGCGCCAGTTGTTAGTGGAATACTTTCTTTTTTCTTTTCAACTATTTTCATAATCATCAAACCAAATTACTTTTCTTTTATTGCAGTTTCATAAACTTCTTTAATTGCTAAAATATTTTTCTCAACTATTGGACCTTTGCTCCCCATTTGCTGTTTTATTGCTTCTTCCATTGCATTAATTGATACTTCACCAGTTAGGGCACTAAATGCTCCAATCGCAGCAATATTTACAAATGGTTTTCCAATTACTTTTAGTGCAATGCTTGTCATATCAACGCACTTTACTTTTGCTTTAGTATCAAGTCCAAGTTCTTCTGGTTTCTTGTTTGAATTAACTATAATTAATTCAGTTACTTTTTCAGTTAAGTGTTTTACTAGAGTTGGATCAAGTATGATTGCATAATTTGCCTCATACACTTGTTCTCTTAATGTAATTTCTTTAGTATCAAGTCTGCAATAACTTCTTACAGGGGCGCCCATTCTTTCTACCCCAAAATTTGGAAATGCTTGTGAGTACTTGCCGTCCTTAAACGCAGCAATTGCTAAAACCTGAGCACTAGTAACAGCCCCCTGTCCTCCTCTTCCTAGGAATAATACTTGTTTCATAAAAATCAACTTAGTAAATTACTTGTCTTACTCTTTTCTACTAAACACTTTGTAATTTTAAAGGTTTAAAAAACCACTCAGTCGTACAATTGACGAAAATTTCACAACCTTATTTTTGTATCAATTATGTCCTTTCCAAGTAAAACATTTTCTAAATTTCCTTTTGTAAATAAATTAAATATTTCTCCTGGAACCCTGTCTAGAGTTTGCGCTAATTTCTCTAATTTTCCTTTCATCCCGCCAGTTACATCAACTGAATTTGATTCTCCAACCATTTCTAAAATTTCTGGAACATTTTCTTTTGTAATGTTCTCAATTAATTTTGCCTTTGAATCAACTTTTGGGTCTGCAGTATAAATTCCGTCTACATCAGTACCCATTATTACTCGTTGAGGGCGAAGCTGTTTGCATAGTTCTGCAACAACTGTGTCTCCGCTCATTACACTCCACTTTAAGGATTTGTCCTTAACCATTATTCCTGTTGTTATTGGAATAAATCCTCCATGAATTGCTTTGACATAGTCTTCTGTTTCAAATGAAATTACTTTTCTATTATCCTGTCTGCAAACTAAGTAGCCGGGAATTAATTTTGTTTTAAGTCCGACTCTTTCAAGAGCTTTAGCAGTTTCTTGGGCAACAAAATTACAGTCAGAAATAGTTTTTTCTGTTCCCTTCTCCTGTTCTTTTGTTTTTATTCCACTGTTTAAGTCATACAATTTTACATTAGTGTGTCCGAATGGACCTACTCCGCAGACTAGAGCAACTTTTAATTTTGTTTGCTTAATTGCTCGCGCAAGTTCTTGTGCTGACTGATTTAAAATTTCATAATTCATTTCAAATTTGTTGTCAGCTTTTTTGGTTATTGAAGAACCGCCGAATTTTATTACAATTAAATCATCCATTTTATTGCACCTAAGGTTAGAATTTATTCAACAACTACTTTTCCAATTAATGCATCTACTTTTATTTTCTGTCCTGTTTTGATTTTTGAAATATCTATTTTGTCTACGCAAGGAATTTCTGAAATTATTGCACCTACTGCAACAATTGTTTCGCATTCTGCATTAATTAGTGCAACTGGAGCAGTTCCTTGTTTTTTCATTCTGTAAAGTGCATAGCTTCCAACAGTTGAACCTTTTCCTTGGGGGAACACTAATACTTTTCCGCTAATACTTTTTCCTTCTAGTTCGTGTCCTTTTTCTGTAACAATTCCAGTTTGTGTATCTACCCCGCCAAAAAAGCTTAGTCCTTGTGTTGTAACTAGTGCTTCGCCTTGTGCTTTCCCAGGAGAAATTTTTCTTCCAATATATTCAGTCATTGTTTCACGTCCTTCGAAAGCGCTGCTTGAGAAGGCTTTGAAAAATCCGAAGGATTTTCCTGAGCCTTGATTGCTTCTTCTACAAGTTTTTCAATTGGCATTATTTTTGTTTTTGATTGATTCTTTGAGTATGCATAGTAGCATCCTTTTGCTGAATCGGTTGCAAGGCACTTAAATCTTCCTTTGATTGGTGCAACAACACAGCAGGTGTCTGCAGCAAATTTTGCCCCAGCATCAGTGATTATTTTTGCATATCCACTTGCTTCTGCAATTTTCATTGTTGGCCGAGCTGTAGTTATCCAAAATTCTTTTTTAACTTTCTTTCCTTTCAATAGTTCTGCTAAGTGAGCAATTTCGTTTATGCTTGCGTGAGGGCAACCAACACTAATGAAATCCACTTCACAGTCCATGTTCATGCTTTCTACTGCTTTATCCACTTCTGCTTGTGTAACAATTAATTCTTCAGAAGGTATTGGAGTTTTGTTTGGAGTTATTCCTTCCATGTGAAATATTGCGGCTCCGCCGTAAGTTGCAATACTTGCAGAGAACGATTTTAGTTCTTCTACAGTTGCTTCTCGAATTCCTGTAATATAAGTAGGCTTGTCTTTTACTTTTTCTCCAATAACTTTTCCTAAAGCTCCGAATAAATAAGTTCCTTTTATTTTTGCTTCCACTTTTATTTTTACTTTAGCATTTCTGTTAATATCTAAATGCATTCCGTATTCTGGAGTTTTTCCTGTTAAGGCACTAGCTAACGCACTAGGTCCGCCTTCTCTGTTTGTCATTGCACCTATTACTGAATTTGAGTATGCTACAGCACTACTTTCACTCCAAGCAATGTGCTGTCTGTAGTGTGGATTGTTTCCAATCAAGTAGGGAGTGCATGTGCATGTTGAGAGTATTCCCATTTTTTCAAATGCTTGTATTACTAATTTTTGTTTTACTGCAAAGTCTTCGCTTATTCCTAAATTTTTGTAATTCTCAAGATCCATTCCTGCGGGATTTAGTGTTGTAAGAACTTTTACTTTTCCGTCTTTAGCCATTTCTGCTAAAAATTCTAAGCCAGCGTCCCCTAAGTTATCATAACTTACTCCTGCAACTTGTACACTAGTCACGTCAATTAATTTTTTTGCACCATATATTTCACCAAGAGCAACAAGAATGCTCATTGATTTTTTTACAGCGTTGCCGTGTTTTCCTTCTAGCATTTCTTTTTCGTATTTTGCCAAATCCATATTTTAACACTCTCACAAATATTTCTTAATATTAAAGTCAGGGAATTTTGTTCTTGTCATTTTTGCGACTTTATCAAGTCTCATAGTCAAGTCAAAACCTGCTTTTGCTGTTTCTCTTGTTATTTGGTCTGCACTTGCGTCAAGTGATGAACCTTTTTGTTTTGTATAAACATAAAAGTTCTTATCTGCCTGAAATCTTGTAGCCATTGCCCATTCTACTTCAAGCGGATCATAAATATTTATGTCTTTGTCAACAATGAAGAAATGCTTTCCAGATGTATGACCTTTCATTCCAGCTTCAATTGCTTTTTTGCCGTCTTCTTCGCTCTTCTTGTTTATTTGTATTATTACGTGAAACCAAGAGCTTCCGCCTGGGTTTACACTAACATCTAAAACATCTACACCAGCTTTTTTTACTTCATCAAAAACTGTTGGTTCTCTAGGCATCCCCATCAGGATTTTGTGTTCAAATCCTCCTGGAAGGAGTGCGTGATAAATATAGTTTGGTCGAGCATAAATTTTTTCTACAGTGAATACTGGTTCTTCTCGAATTATGTCGCTAGTTCCAGTTAAGTCAACAAATGGACCTTCTTTGTGCCTTTCATTCAAACTTAATTTTCCTTCCATTATTAATTCACAGTCTGCAGGAAGTATTGCATCAAATGTTTTTGCTTTAACTGCTTTAATTGGTTTTATTGAATTTGCAATTTCTAGTTCGTTTACTCCTAAAGGTGGAGCCATTGCTGCAGCTAGAGCAGTTTCTGCTCCAATTCCTATACAATATGCTGCTCTTAATTCTCCATTATTTCTCTTCAATAATTCCATTGTGTTTCTTTCTAAGATTCTTAACGCAATTTTATTTTTTCCTAAAACCAGTCCTCTATGGTAGCAGACATTTTGCCCTACTTTAGGATCATTAACAATTATTATTCCGCTCGCAATGTATGCTCCAGCATCTTTTTCAGTGTGAGTTAAAATTGGCAGTTTTTCTAAATCAAGTTCAAGTTCTTTGTGATCCGTGCTCTTAACAACTTCTGGTTTTGTTGGGTGGTTAAGTGCTTTAATCATCATTGGAACTAAATCGCTTACTTGGCAGTTAAAGTATTTTGCAACTTTTTCTTTACTTGCAAATACATTTGCAGCAATTTTAGTTTTGCTTTCCTTTATGTTTTCAAACATTATGCTTTTGTCGCTGCAAGAGTAGATTATTCCGCTTGCTTCCAAGTTCTTTGAAACTGGTTTAGTTATTGTATAATCTGTTTTTGCTACAAATTCTCGAAAACTCATAATGTTTCACCCTTTAAATGTAATAAAAAAAAGAACCAATCAGTTCTTCTCCCACCTATTAAATGTATTATTCTTTACTCCTAATAAGTCTAACGCTTTGCCTACAATAAAGTCTTCTAGGTCACTTATTTTCTTTGGTTTGTGGTAGAACCCTGGAGAGAGCGGAAATATTACTGCGCCATAGAGTGAGAGCTTCCAGAGGTTTTCAAGCGTTGGCCCGCTAAGAGGAGTTTCGCGTAATCCAATTACAAGTTTATTTTTTGTTTTTAGCATATTGTCAGCGCACCTTGTAATCAAACTGCTTGTATGTGCATGTAGTATTTCTGAAACTGTTTTTATTGAGGAAGGAATTATTATCATTCCGTCCACCAAAAATGAACTTGACGAAATACTTGCAGCTAAATTTGAGTTTGAATAAGTTTTGTAGACAAGTTTTTTTAGGTCACTTACTTTTTTGTTTGTTTCTTCTTTTAGAACTTCACTAGCCCATTCGCTAATAATCAAATGCACTTCAATGTCCTTTTTTTTCAATTCTCTAAGGAGGGCCAGGGAATAATTTATTCCGCTTGCACCAGTTATTGCTACAATTATTTTCATAAATTTCAACCCATCAAATTTTTTTCTTAAGCATTAATCTTTGGAATTATTTTTTCGCAATCTTTTGGTAAATATGCTATTGGAATATCTAATTTTTTTGCTTCGCTCTCAAACACTACCCTTTTTTCTCCCCACATCGCAAGAATTGTTTTTGCGCCATTTTCTTTTGCGTTAATTAATTGTTTTAATGCATCATCAATCAAAACCACTTGTTGGATGGAAGTGTTTTCTTTTTTGGCAACTTCTTTTAACAAAATTTCTTTTGTTTCAACGTGTGGCTTTGTAATGACTTTTTCCACTGGAAAATTTATTTTATGATACTTAAGCAAAGCCAAAACTGTTTCTCTAGCTTTTGTTGTCACAATATAAGTTGGGTACTCATTTGACATTTTACCAAGCAAAGAAACTATTCCTTCAAAGGGAGATTGTATTTTGAACCATTCGCTTGTTTTGCTCATTTCTTTTCTTGTTTGAAAAAACTTTTCTTCAAACACTTTTGCAACTTCTTTATTTTCAACCGCATTTCTATCAAACTGCGCTTGGGATAACTTTGAAAAATCCAATTTTGGATTTTCATCAATCATTTTTATTAAAGTGTAATTTGTTTGAGCATTCAACGAAAATGCTCTTCCTTTTGAGTATTGTTCCAAATTCTTTTTGTTTATTGCATTTTTGTTTGTCATTTCATTATAAGTTCTTGCCGAAATTAAATAACTCTCGTATGCAGTATCAATTATTACTCCATCAAAATCAAAAGCGAGTACAATATTTTTTGGCATTATATATCACAACCTTAATGATTTATTTTATTCAGCCGATTGTTGTTTTTGTAACTTCATACCCTTTTGCTTTAATTGCACTAGCAACTTTGTCCTGCAAATCTTTTCCTGGAGTTAAGCAGATAACAAGTCCTCCTCTTCCAGTTCCAGTTATTTTTGCACCAAATGCCCCTGCTTTATTTGCAGCTTCGATTATGTCTTCACTTTCTTTGCATGAAACATTTATCTGTCTTAATAAAATCTGGTTCTGGTTCATCAGTTCTCCGATTTTTTTCAAATTGTATTCTCCAATTGCTTTTTTTGCACTTGTTACAACTAAATTGTAATTATCAAATATTTTTTGCATGCTGGCAGGATCATTTTCTTTTTGGATTTTTACTTCCCCAACAACTTCTTTTGTTAAAGCAGTTTTTCCTGTGTTTCCTAGAACTATTTCAATTGGCCTCTTTACTTTTACAGTAGTAATTTGGTTTTCTCCACCAATAGTATTCTTCTTGAAATACAAAAATCCGCCGTAGGTCGCTACTGTATTATCTATTCCGCTTGGAGTTCCGCTCCCAGCAGTTTCTCCTTCAAACGCGGCTTTGTTTATCTGGTAATCATTCCAATTCATTTTGTATTCATCGCTTATTGCTCGCGCTATTGCTACTGCACAAGCCGAACTTGCTCCAACTCCTGACGCACAAAATAATTTTCCACCAAGAGTTATTTTTAATTTTTCAGGAACATGCATGTACTCTAATATTCTTCTTATTAGTGGATCATATTCTCCTTTCTTTTCTTCTTTGTATCCTGGTGTTGCGGGCCTATTGTCAATTAAATCATAACCTAATTTTCCTTTTATTCTTTCAACTTCTGCAGTTGTTGTATCTCCAATTGCTGCGGGTATTCCTTCAAGGCCATATACTACAAAGTGTTCTCCAAATAAAATTGTTTTTCCAAATCCTATTCCTCTTCCCACTTTTTCACCTTCAAAAAAATTTATTTGTTTTAAATTTAATTTACCTTTAATTTAACTGCTTTGAATCCTTTTCCAACGAGTGAAGCAATTATTTTATCCTGCCCTTTTTCATTTTCGCACAAAATTAATGCGCTTCCGCCCATTCCTGCCCCGGTTATTTTTGCTCCAAATGCGCCTTCAAAGTTTGCTATTCTTACAATCTGGTCTAGTTCTGGTGTGGATACCCCAAGCTGTTTTAAGAGCTCGTTGTTTTTATTCATTAGTTTTCCTATCTCAGTTGTTCCGCCGAACTGGATTTCTTTTTTTACTTTTGATACAATTGATTTGTAATCAGAGCAAATCACGTCAAAATCTTTTGCATTTTTTTCTTTAAAGTTTTTTACGTGTTCAACAGCTTCTTTTGATTCGTGTTTTACTCCACTGTCAGCTAAAACGAAGTACAATGCTTTGCCGCATTTAATAGGCCGGGCAGTATTTTTACCACCTTTCATATCTTTTTCAAAGTAAATTGTTGTTCCATATGTTGCACAGGTGTTATCTATTCCACTGGCTTCACCGTGCGCCACAAATTCTGCAGAATATGCAAGTTCATTTATTTTATCATCTTTCCAACCTTGATCAAAAAGAGTATTCACACTTCTTGCGAGGGCAACGGAGAAAGCTGAAGAATATCCTAAGCCAACTCCTGAAGCAAAATTTGCATTTACTATAAACTTTATTCCTTTTTTTGGCAAAAATTCGTCTGAGCCAAACATTGCATGAAACATTTTAAATTTTAAGTGTTCTGGATTTTCTTTCAGAGAAATTTTTTCATTAAATACTTTGTCATCAAAAACTACATCATCAGAATCTTTTACTTTCTGCGCTTCAATTGTAACACATTTGTCTATTCCTGCGGCAACTCCAGGTAAGCCATACACCACAAAGTGTTCTCCAAAAATTATTATTTTTGCATATCCTTTTCCAACACTTCCAGCCATACTAACCACAACCTAAAAATAAAATAACAAACTCTTTTTAAAATAGAAAAGAGTTTCTTTTGAGAAAAAATAATTTGTTAATTTTTAGAATTTTGGAATGAATTTTGTTCCGTAGTGGATTATTCCTTTCTCTCCACTCTTGTAGAATTTTCTAAATACTGCTTCTACTTCGGTTCCGATCTTTAACTCTTTGTAATCACAATCTACAACTTGCCCTGTCATTCTTGCGCCTTCACTCAAATCAATTATTGCAACGCAGTATGCTCCCATTGATTCAAATGCCTCTGGACCTGAATGTATTTGTGTGAAGGAAACTATTTTTCCTGCCCCAGAAAATTCCATTTCTGCATAATCCAGGTTTCCACAATTGCACATACCTTTTTTTTCAAAATATGTTGCACCGCATTTAGTACATTTGTATCCGTTTAATTTGTAACGGTCGTTGTAATTTCTCCATCTGATTATTGGGCTGTCTCTAAACATAGTCTCACTTCACCAAAATATTCATTCGATTAAATTCAAAATCTCTTTCTTTTTACTATTGGCGTGTCAATTTCTTTGTCTTCTCTCATCTTTTGTGCGAGCTTATATCTTGGAACAAACTCCTCTGGCTTGTTTTCTTCTACTACTTTCTTTGCTACAATTCTTCTTATTGTTGTATCTTCTTCTACTTCTTTCTTACCGAAAATACCTTTTACTTTGTCCAGTATTCCCACCATCATTTCACATCCTTAAATATAATTCTCTTACTTCATCTTCTTAAAAACATGTACGCAAGCTGTTGCTCCGCTTCCGCCAACGTTATAAGTGACTCCAATTTGTGCATTTGGCACTTGTCTTTTGTTTCCTTCTCCCCTTAATTGGGTTACTGCTTCTACTGCTTGTTTTATTCCTGTTGCTGCTACGGGGTGTCCGCATGCTTTTAGTCCGCCCGAAGTGTTTATTGGGTGCTTGCCGTCAAAGTAAGTTTGCTTTGTTTTGTATAGTTCGCCGGCTTGTCCTCTTTTTGCAAACCCTAATGCTTCTACTGCGTATATTTCTGCAATTGAGAAACAGTCATGCACTTCAGCAAAGTTAACATCTTTGACAGTGATTCCTGCTTGTTTGTATGCTGATTCTGTTGCAAGTCTTCCTGCTTTTAATTCTAAAAGTGATTCTCTTCGAGCAAGTGAGAGAGTGTCTGTTGCTAGACCCGAAGCTGTGATGTAAACTTCACTGTTCATTTTTTTTGCAATTTTTTCATTTGCAATTATTATTGATGCTGCTCCGTCTGTGATTGGAGAACAGTCAAATAGAGTCAAGGGATCAGCAACCATTGTTGCATTCATCACAGTATCAACTGTTATTTCGTTTTGGAATTGTGCGTAAGAGTTTCTTGCTCCGTGATAGTGATTCTTTACTGATACTTCTGCAAGCACTTCTCTAGTTAATCCAAATTCTTTCATGTAAGCATTTGCAAGGAGAGCATAAAGTCCAGGGAAAGTTAATCCGTTGAATCCTTCAAGTTCTTCGTCTCCAGCCCCCATTAGTGCTGTTGTAATTTGTTCTGTTGAAACATCAGTCATTTTTTCTACACCATTTACCATTACGATATCTGCTGCACCGCTTTCGATTGCGTGTATTCCTTGTCTTAGTGCGAGCGATCCGCTTGCGCATGCTCCTTCTACTCGAACTGAAGGGATATTTAAGTTCAAATTTTCTGTGCTCATTGCACCAACTTGTAATTGCCCGCTTGCAATTCCGCCAATCATGTTTCCTGTATACATTGCATCAATTTGTTTAGCATCTATCTTTGAATCATTAAGTGCTCTAAGCTGTGAGTCAAGTAAGAGATCACGTAAACCCTGATCCCATCTTTCACCGAATTTTGTGATTCCAATTCCTAAAACTCCAATTTTCATAAAAGCACCTCTGTTCTATTGAGCGAAGCGAAAATAAAACTTTCGCGAGCCTTAACAAGGCTCTCACCGAATTTTGTAATTCCTATTCCTAAAACTCCGATTTTCATTTTGATCCCTCAATTTATTCCTTTAATTTAAATGCTTTGAAAACTACTTCAGCGTGTTTTGCATCAGTTTCTAATTTAACTAATTTTCCGTTTTTCATTTTTAACCAAATTATTTTTTTGCCTGCTAATGGAGATGCTACAATTCTTTTTGATTTAACTTCGTCTGATTTTATTATTTCTTCCTTTGAAATTGTTGAAGAACCAGTCCCTGTTCTTGAAAATACTTTTATTTCATCATTTCCCCGTACTGCAAGAGTTATATTTTTTGGGGGAGATAATCCTGATCTTTTAACTCTTGAACTGACTTGCGCTTCTTCAAACTTTGGAGATCCCATTGCTAAAATTAATTTCAAATCTAATTTTTGTGCCATTACATTCTTTGCAGATCTTGCTTCAGCAAGTGAGGGAATTAAATTTTCTGGATTAAATATCATTCCTGCTAGAGTTGATTTGTCTATCATTGATCCTGAATATGATGAAACAAATAAATTTCCTTTTTTATCTACTAATAAATAAGGATAATCTTTTGCAAGGGTAGCAACTGCTTTTCTCATTTTTGGGTTTCTTGCTATTTCTGCTGAAAGGGCATATCCTAGGGCATCAAGTCTTGCTCTTAAGCTGCTTCCTTTGATTTCCTTGATTCCACCGCTTCTCATTTTTTTATAATCTGATCTCCACCTAAATCCTAAGAAAGTAAAGAGTACTCCAGGAACCTTGTGAATTTTAAAATTCTTAATCATACTTTTTGTTCTTTCTTTAAGTACATCTGTATATGCTCTTCTTACAAGCCCTTTTCTGAACTTTGCATATTCCTTTTGTGCATCAGCAACTGAAGCAGGAATTGTAATCTTTGAACTCAATTTTATTTTAGCCATTGTTGATTTCCTTTTTCTTTTTTTAGTGTATCTGCTCCATACTCTTTACATATCGCATGTAAGTTATGTACTGTTTTCTTGCAATGTAATCATTCACTTTTCTTGCTTTGTTTTGAGCGACAGTAATTTTGTCTGTTACTGTAAACACAAATGAATCAGAACCTGATCCAGATCCGTATGAAGTTACTAAAATTTTGTCATTTGGTTTTGCAATGTCAAGTACACTTGCAAGTCCCAAGATTGATGAACCTGAGTAAGTGTTTCCGATTTTTGTTACAACTAAACCAGGGAGAAGTTGTTCTTTTGTTACTCCAAATTGTTTTGCAACTCTAAGAGGAAATTTTCCGTTCGGCATGTGAAAGACCACATATTGAAAATCGCTAATCTTCATTTTTGTTTTTTCAAGCATTCTTGTTGTTGCTCCAACTACATGTTTAAAGTACGCTGGTTCTCCAGTGAATCTTCCTGCGTGTGATGGATAAGGCTGAAGTGCTCTTCTCCAAAAGTCAGGAGTATCTGTTGTAAATGAACAAGTGTCATTTAGTATTGCAACTGACTCATCATTACTTCCAATAATAAAAGCAGCTCCGCCTGCTGCTGCGCTGTATTCAAGTGCGTTTCCGGGCTCTGCTTGTGAAGTATCTGCTCCAATGCTTAAACCATATTTAATCATTTTTGAGTCAACGAGTCCAGCATTAATTTGTATTGTTGCACTCCCTGCTTTACATGCAAACTGTGTATCAACTGCTGTGTAATTATTTCCAATGTCAAGTGCTTCTCCTACTATTGAAGAAGTTGGTTTTACTGCGTAGGGGTGTGATTCACTTCCAACATAAACTGCGCCAATTTCTTTTCTGTTGATTTCTGCTCTGGCTAATGCATCTCGCGCGGCATGAACTGCTATTGTTGCACAATCTTCATCTTTTCCCGGAACTGATTTTTCGATTAATCCAAGTCCATCTTTAATAGCTTGAGCATCCCCATCTTGGGCTTTAGCAATTTCTTCAGCAGTTATTCTATATTTTGGGATATAACTTCCCCATCCAACTATTCCAGCCATAATCTCGTCCCTTTACATTACTTATTCATCTGTTAAATAAAAACCTGACCCCCTGGTTATTCTCTTCTTAAGGGGGGTGTATACCAATTCCTTCTTACATTGAACTTTAAAAACCTATGCAATTAGACGAAGTTTGATACGTCAATTGCCGTAGCTATATTTAATGACATTTTTGAATAAAAAATAAAAAATAAAAGAGTAAAATTAATTTTTTACTCTTAATTGTTTAATTATTTCTTCAGCACTCTGCTGATTGATTGTTTTTGCTAAAATCATTTTTTGTGCAACTAAATCAATCTCACTGTCTTTTGCTCCAGCTTGTGCAGCAAGTGATTTGGCATGTAGCTTCATGTGCCCTGCCTGTATTCCTGTTGTAGCAAGTGCGCGAAGTGCTGCAAAGTTTTGTGCTAAGCCCACACTTACTCCAATTCTTGCTAGCTCTGAGGAAGTTTTTATTCCTAAAATTTTTAGTGAAAGCTGAGCCATTGGATTTGACTTCATTGTTCCCCCAATTGTTGCTAACACCATTGGCATCTCTATTTCTCCAACCAAATCTCCTTTCTCGTTTTTATAATATTTTGTAAGTGAACGGTATTCATGTTCGTATGCTGCAAATGAATGTGCCCCTGCTTCTACTCCTCGAAAATCGTTTCCTGTAGCAATTGCAACAGCATCTACCCCATTCATTATTCCTTTGTTGTGAGTTGCACTTCGAAAAGGAGTTGCTACTGCAAATTCATAAGCATCTAGTATTCTTTCAATTATTTCTTCTCCTTTAAAGTTTCCTTCTACACTCTTTTCCAAAATTTCTTTTGTCCAAACAGCTTTTGCTCGTGCTTTTCTGTGTATTGCAAGGTTTGAAATTATTCTCAATCGAACTTGTCCGCCTGAAAGAGTCTCAATTATTGGAGAAATTTTTTCAGTCATTGTGTTGATTGCATTAGCGCCCACTGCATCTCTTACATCAACTAATAATTGAAGAGAAATCATGTCTCCTCGTGAAGTCTTTAGCACTTCTCCTTTCAAGTCTCTTGGTCCGCCGCCGAATTTCACTAAAATCGGATCAATTTTTTCTATTTCAGCAAATAATTCTTTTTTCTTGGATAAAATTTTTATTAATGAATCAGTTGCATTTTCGCAATTGAGTATTTGTATTAACCCAATCATTATTGGCTCATCAGCACTTGTAGTAAACCCACTTGAAAGTTTTGCAGCGTTTGATGCTGCCGCTACTACACTTGGTTCTTCCAAAGCAAATGGAATAATATAATTTTTGCCGTCAATCACAAAATTTGTTGCAAGACCGTATGCAAGAGGCATTGTACCTATCACATTTTCTATCATTCTATCAGCAACTGAGAAGGGTAAGGGCCCTTCTTTTGTAAGAGTGTTTTTTTCTTCAGGAGTTAAATTGAATTCTTTAGCAACTATGTCTTGTCGCTCTTTTACACTTTTTTTATAAAACCCTTTAAATGCTTCTGTGTCCATCAAATTCAACTCCTTTTTGTGCTAAAAATAATTTTTTAATTAATTAAATTATAAAATCATTAAACTGATTCAATTTTAAATATCTTTATTTGACACATCAATCTTTTTAATGATTTTTGGATTATCATCAATGTTTTGTATTCCCATTTCTTCATTTGCAATTCTTTTGTCTAAATATTTTATTATTGACTGCGCAGTTTTCCTTCCTGCATCAATTGCGTGTATTACTGTTTTTGGACCGTGTACACAATCCCCTGCAGCAAATACATTGTTTATTGTTGTTTGTAAATTTTCGTTTACTTCAATGCAACCGTTTTTTCCTGTTCTTATTGGAGTCTTTAGCGAGTCTTCATCATGTTCTTGACCTATTGCACAAATTACTTTTGTGCATTCTATTTTTCCCAAAATGTGGTTTGTGTACATAGCTGCTTCTACTTTTTCAGCTCCGAGTATTTCTTTTATTTTTGCTTCAAAAATAAATTTTACTCCTTCTTCCTTTGCTTCTTCATAATCTTTTAATGAAACACTTTTGAAAGCTTCTTTTTCACTTGCAATTGTAATGCATGTAACGTCTCCGCCTAACCTTATTGCACTTCTTGCGGCGTCAATTCCAACGTAACCTGCTCCAACTACTAAAACTTTTTCATCTTTTGCAATCATTGGAATATTTGACTGATTAATATTGATTAAAAATTTCATTGCACTCATAACACCTTTTAGTGAAGAGCCTGGCACATCAAGGAGTCTAGGTTTTCCTACTCCTGTCCCTATGAATACTGCGTCAAATTTTTTTGAAATACTTTCTAATCCTTCTTCATCTATTTTTGCGTTTGGTTCAAAATCAATTCCTAGTGAGTGTAAGCCTGCTAGTTCCTTTGAAACTACTTCTTTTGGAAGTCTAAATTCAGGAACTCCATATTTTATTACTCCACCAAAAGCGTTTGTTCCTTCAAGTATTGTAACGTGCATTCCAATTTGTGATAAGTAAGCTGCAACTGCAAGGCCGCTTGGCCCTGAACCAATTACTGCAATATTTCTTCCCACTAAGTTTTGTCTTGGTGGGTATGGAGCATTATCTCCAATGAATCTTTCAAGTCCTCCAATACACACTGGGCCGTTTGGAGTCTTTCCTAAAATACAATTTCCTTCACACTGCTTTTCTTGTTGGCAAATTCTTCCGCAAATACTAGGAAAAAAATTTTTCTCTCTGATAGTAGAAACAGCTTTTACTATATCTCCCTCTCTAAACGCTTTAATGAACCCTGGAATATTTACTCCTGCAGGGCATCCTTTAACGCACGCGGGTTCTTTGCATTGCAGGCACCTATTTGCCTCAAGAACAGCCTGTTCGACAGTGAAACCCACTTCAACTTCTTTGAAAGTAGTTTTTCTCTCATCTATGGCAAGCATTGGCACATTCATTTTCTTTACACCAGGTACTTTTACTAAAAATTACTGACTTTTACCCACTAAAAGGCAAATTTAATTTGTGAAGGAACCCCTATAAAAATGTATCTAAAAAGCGAAACACTATACGACAATTGACGTTCAAATGATTTTTTTTTAAATGATTTTTAAAGAATGCAAATAAACATCACTATCTGGTTAATTGCCAATCAAGCATTGGATAATCAACCCCATCATCAATAACCCATTTTTCATTATTATAATCATCAATCAACCCAATGTCCCAACCATCATTTTTAAAAGTTGAATATGTCTTTAACTCAGCATCTGACTTCAAACCTATATGAGTATAATAATCTCCTGATTGCCATAGACCAAACATATTTGCCCACCAAGCATTTGATGTAGCATACACATTAGTATATCTAATATCTTGCGTCATTCCTCCAATATACCCTCTATAAGTTCCAAAAGGGACATCTCGTATTGTACTTGAAAAAACATTAGTAACCCTTCCCCCACTACCCCAAGCCGCCCCAAACAAACTACCTGTATAAATAGCAGATCCTTTAAATCCCCCTACCCTGTAACAATCATCAATTGTTGAAGAATAAGCATATCCAACCAAACCTCCTCCTGAATTCCCTCCACTTGCATTAATTAATCCTTTTGAATATGAATTGGATAGAGATGAAGAAGTTAATTTTCCCACTATCCCCCCTGTATTTGAATTCCCAACAATAGTAGTTGAAGCTGAAGAATTCGTAATTAAAGCATTACTCTCAGCAACCCCCACTATACCTCCAACTCCCCCATCACTTGCCCCTAAACTGTTAATTACCCCATTAATATCACAATCACTAACAGTTCCTCCATTTAAATGTGCAACCACTCCACCAGCATAATTATACCCATTAATATCAACATTAACAAGAGCTGTGTTGGAAACGTCCCCTGTAACATAACCAAATAATCCAGCATATGTTTCATTTGACTTATTTACAATTAAACTTTGTATATTATGAATATGCTCATCAAACCCTTTTCCATTAAAATTTCCACTAAACATAGTTGCATTCCAATTTGAATCACAACCATAACTTCTTTCACAAGTAACTTGATTACTGCACCTATCATCCAAACAAACATCTTCACTTAATACATACCAAGTACCTGATTCTGAATTACTCCAACTTGAATTATAAAAATAACAATCAGGGCAAATTTGCGAATTACTATTACACACATCTTGAGCAGTACTGCCTGATAACCATAACATACATTGTGTAGAAGTAGTATTCCAATCACAGGCAGGATAACTTTCACAACTATCCCCATCATAGTTAGAGTTACATTCAGTGCCAGCACTTGAACAAGCTCCTGGTACTATGCTACATCCTTCATAATTAGAACATTCTTCAATATTTTTTTTAGAACATTGAATAGTTGGGTCGCAATTCCCCATATCATACCAAGTACATGTTGGAGAATGTAGTTGACATGTAGACTGCTCATAATAATTCCAGCATTCTTCAGGACCATCACACCAACTATCCCAACTAGTCCAACTACACCCTGTATGAGAATTGCAAGTACTAGCCCCTTCATAATAATTACCACAATAACTCTGCATATCCCCAGTACAATAAGATGCAGCCCAAGAACATCCATTTTGAGAAGAGCAATCCTCTCCGCTTGAAGCATGATTGGAACAATAAGTACTCATATTTCCTAAACACTCTTTTTGTTCATACCAAGACCCCTCACATTCAGAAATACATCTTGTTTGATTTTGATCACAGTATGAAGAATAATTCAATTCAGTAGAACCAATATCTGTAAAAGAAGGGGCACAAAATGTATCCCCTGTCAATCTCCAAATACTTTCACACCCAAATTCATTTTCACATGTTGATGAATTACTACAATTTGAATCATCACAATAATCTGGTTCACCTATTGGTTCCCAATCATCTCCAAAGTCAGTGTAATTTGCATCTGTAGTTCCTAAATCAGTCATAAGTTTAAAAGAAGCATTTGGGCTTTCCCTTACATTATTCAACTGATTCCAGTCACAAACCATAAATGGATTATTTATGCTACCCTCCCCCGTATCAAAAAATCCTGTTGAAGAGTTTGTACTACAGGATACACATTTTCTTTTATATTGTGAACCATCAAATTTGTAAATAAATTGATCTCCTTCACATACTGGGTCTTTATATTCTTCAACAGCAGCACCTATAGGAGTTGCATGTTCTGTACAATCAACAGTAATTGTTTTAAAATCAGCAGTCTTAGTTAAGCCACTATCACTAACATACTCCAACTTTACTGAGTAAGTTTTTCTTTCATTATTGCAGACAACTAAATCCTGCAACTTGAAACTTTTCTGATCCCCTGCAACAATCTGTTCATAAAAATTATGATCAACCCCGTCAACAATAATTTTTTTTAACAGAAAATTTTCAGGATTTATATTTTTTATAACTAACACTCCGTTCTCGTCGGCTCCGGCAACAGAAGAAGAAATACTAATTCCATCCACCCCAATTTTAGAACTAGTCTCGGAAGAAGTAGCACTAACGTTAGCACTTGAATCAACTTGAGTTATAACTAATCCTACAACAATCAAACTCAAAACAATGAGATAGGGGCTTTGCCCCTATGACCCCACTGCACCTTCGCTCCTCTGCGAG
>JAVHOV010000041.1:0-26876 GCA_036170245.1 archaeon
ATTGAGGACTGAATTAAATATTCGCTATTTGGAAAAACACGTTTTGCTGCTTCAATTGTAGCACAGAGATTAGAATAATATTTTTTTGATTTATGAAAATCCAAACTCATCATATCCACCAACTCCATCGTGATTTGGCGGACAATATAAATGTGTAGGACACACATGTGAAAATAATAGCGCCCAAGGAAAGACTTGAACTTTCGACCATCCGGTTAACAGCCGGGTACTCTACCTGCTGAGCTACTTGGGCATTAATCAACTTACCTTTGTTCAATTAAAAAGGCTCACCGATTAGTTAATTTCAGCCAAAAATAGTTTATAAATTTACTCTTTATGTCCAATAAATGATGGTTGGTTATTGTTTGACTGAAGTGAGTACTTCTTTAGGAGGATTGTTCAATAAATACATTCGAACCTGTTTTTTGAACTGCTCCAAATGCTCACTAGGAAAAGCTGCCCCTGCAGCAGGAATATGACCCCCACCATTACTATCAGAAATGCCATTTATTCCAGCTTTTGCAAGTTCTGAACAATTAACCTTAAAATCCTGTCTTCTTATTGAACACTTGATTTTGTCAGCAGGCTGTTCATAAATTATTACTACACTACTAGGAAGTTCTTTTGAAACATCATTGCTTAATTTCCCAGCAAAACGATTATCTGCTTTGAAAAAATAAAGCTGTGAATCAGGATAAAATTCTGCATCCTGATAAAAAGCTTCCTTTAAAATTTTCAGCCTTGCTAAAAACAAATTTTTGAACACAACATAATCTGATTTCAATAAATCATTTGGATTTTTCGCTTTACAAAGGAACTCGAAAAGAGAATTTATTTTCTCAGGATACTGCGAAGTAATACACCCAACTATTTCATCAAGTTCAATTAATTTTTTTCTTGTAAATTTATATTTCTTTGAAACTGATTCCAAAAAATCATTCCACTGTTCATGAGCAAAATCTCCAATCACCCCAATTGAACAAACCCAATCTTTT
This sequence comes from archaeon, assembly GCA_036170245.1. Classification (GTDB taxonomy): domain Archaea; phylum Iainarchaeota; class Iainarchaeia; order Iainarchaeales; family JAAZKV01; genus JAAZKV01. The sequence goes on from JAVHOV010000041.1 coordinate 996, forward strand.
CCCTTAAATAAATCATAAACCATTTTTGAAGCAGGATACCTTGATGGTTCAACACTAGAAAAACTATAAGGCTTTATTACAACCATTCTAAACGGAGCATTTGTAATCAAAGAAGATTGGTGATGATCAATAATCAAGCAAGGACCAGCTTTCGGACCAATATCCTGCAAAATATCAGAAATAAAACCTTCATTCAAATCAAGAAAAACAGTTTTTTCAGGATTGAATTCAAAAAAGTAATCCAAAGGAAAACTAAACCTTTTGGTATAATGATCATAAAAAAAAACCTTTGACTCAACTTTCTTTGAATCAAAAAATAATTTCATTTGAACAGCAGCGGTCAAACCATCCTGATCATTGTCAGAAACAATTGCTACCCTCTTAAGTGAATCAAGAGAAAGAAATTCATTAATCTTTTTTAATGCAGTAACATAAAGAGGCTTATCTACTCCACTTAAAAAAATATTTACCGCTTGGACTTTTGTAACTGCTTTTTTCTTCAAATGATTTTTAGAAGAAATTCTTTTCTTAACCATGCTCTTTGAATGAACCTGCTTCTTCTTTGCCACTTTTTTCTTCAAAACCATGCAACAATTAGACAAGTTGTTCTTTTTTAACTTTCCTTTTAATCCAAAAGAATTTAAACCACTAAACCGCTTATATTCTATAGTAAAATTAAGGTGGTAAAAAAATGGTTTATGAACACATTAATTCAAAAGGAAATAAATACTATTTGCATTCAAGAGGAAAATTATTTTATTTTGCAAAAGACCCTAAAGACGGAATAGATATGCCTAGCGGATATACTGTAATTGAAAACTCAACTACTGGACTCCCAATGATAAAAAAGAAGTAAATTGAAAATGAATTATAGAAGGGACTAATATATGGGAATAAAACCGTTGCCAAGAACTGACAGGGCAAGAAGAGAACACTTCAATCCAGCAATGATTGTGGCTTCAAGACAACACAGAGTCCCATTAGTCCCAATGAGTGAACTAATTTTCAAAAAAGCTTCAAAAACTTCAGGAATAAACATGAAAATCAGAATTAAGGCAAAAAAAGGACTTAAGAAAATTGAAAGCATGTATGAAGGCAAAAAAACTCTTAGAGACATAAGAATATTGCAGGCCCTCTTTTTGGATGACCTTGCAGCAAGAAATGCTGATTTTGCAGTTAACGGACTAGCAAGAGTCGATGCACTTGAATCCACTGCAAAAAATGAAAAAATACCAAATTATGAAAACTTAACCCTAAAAGAACTGAAAGATAAAGTTTGGGAAAAAATGTTTTCAAAATTTATATTAAATTTCAGAAACGCTATACCTCAAGCATCAGATGTGATAAGAACAATCCAATATATTAGAAGATTTACTACATTTCCTTTGGGAGTTCACTTTGAAAGAAAGAAACATTGGAATTCAATAAGCAAAATAGAAAGTGACCTGCTTAAAGAAAAAGTTAATCCTGAAGAGAATTTGAAAACAGAAGTCAAAAGAGTTCTTAAAAGAACCAGGAACACACAACCAATGGAACACAAAAAATTGGCAAGACTTAGAGCACTTGACATAATTGTTGCATCTTCAATTTATGCGGATTTATTGCTGGAAACGGAAGGAAAACCCCTAGTTGATAAAATAGCAAGAGAGCAATTCTGGAATGATGCATACAGTTCAGGAATGGAACAAATATACCCATTAGTTGCTGATCAAAAAGGACTCATTAGAGCAGTAATAGAATACAACAGAGAAAGCCCAAAAAGCAAAGTTCCTCTTACAAAAAGTTCTCAAGAGTAGTAATTAATTTTGAAAATTTTATTGTCTTTCTTTTGTTCTAAAAACAAACGGCCCAATTGGTTTTAGAGTAGTTCTTGAGAAAGCTTCAACCCTTTGTGCTGTACCAAATTCAATATGCGATCCAAATCCACCAACTTCTTCAGCAATCGCACTGCTTCTTTCAGTCTCAGCCATTCTTCCAACAAATTCAGCATCTCTTCTAATATTTTGAGAAACATGCTTCTTTAACGCATCCATTTTTTTCTCCTGAGTATGTGCAGAATATTTTACAATCTGATTCAATTCAGTCAAAGGATGCTGGTGGTAAGTAGTTTCAAACCCCCAAAGTTCAATTGGTTTTTGAGTCCTTCTAACTTTACTCTTCAAATATTTCATTGCAACATCATACGAAACTGCATGAGTTGGCTGAATATCCAAAATATCAGGCATAATTACTATATCCCATTTTCCAGAGTCAATTATCTGTTTCATTTCCTTTAAATCCTCTTTTGAAATTTTTGACTTATTATAATAATCCATTGAATGAACAGTGCTATCTATTCCAAGAACTTTATCAGCCTCTTTCAATTCTTTTAATCTAATTCTTGAACGAATAAAATAATCCATTCCCCCAGGATTCTTTGAATTTTGAATTATTTTTTTTTGATCACTAGTAAGTTCAACACCACGCCAACCAGGAGTCAAAACATGAACTGCAACTTCCCCGCCAGCTTTCTTAAATCCCTGAATTGTAGCAAAGCACTTTTCAACAGGTTCATCAGGATGAGGCGCTAAAACCAAAACATTTTTCTTAGGAAGATCCTCAGCATTAACAGTACTTATTTTAGGCAATCTTCTCCTGACTAATGCAAATTGAGAAAATAACCCTCTTCTAGCTCCAGCTATTTTTTCTTCAGTAAGATGTTTTGCAATATCATAATTTGCTTTTTTAATTCTTGGTCTTGCAAGAAGCTTCTTTTGCACTCTTAGGTTCATAATTAAAATAAACGCACCCATCCTTAAAAAAACTACCCCTTTAAGAAAAACCATTATATTTAAATCAGTTTGAGCTTCAATTATAGTCATAGGTGGTTTAATGGATAAAGTTGAAGCTAAACAAGAAAAAGATGAAAGAAGCAAAATTGAAAAAGAATTATTCAGTGAACAAAAATCAGCATGGGAAGTACTTGCTGAAGAAAAGAGATTAGCAAATAGAATGAGCGATGATTACAGAGAATTTATTGATAATTACAAAAGCGAAAGAGAAATAGTAACCTACGCTGAAAAAGTTGCTAAAAAAAATGGATTTGTCAATATTAAAGAAGCCACAAGCTCAACTAAAAAGATTTATGCACTAAACCACGCAAAAAACTTTTTACTGATTGATTTAGGAAACGATAACTTAGCAGGAGGAATGAGAATCCTTGGCTCACACGTTGATTCATTAAGACTTGATTTCAAAATGAGTCCAATTTACGAATCAACTCCATTTTTGATGATCAACCTTCACTATTATGGAGGAATAAAAAAATATCACTGGTTAAATGTTCCTCTATCAATGCACGGAGTAATATTCAATAAAAAAGGAGAAAAAATAGATGTAACAATCGGAGAAAAAGAAGACGAACCGGTTTTTGTTATAAGTGATTTACTTCCACATTTAGAAGGAGTAGAGGGAAGGGAAAAACTAGTTAAGGATATTATCAAAGGCGAAGACATGGATGCAATAGGAGCAACAATCCCTATTGAAGACAAAAAAGTAAAAGAAAAGATAAAAGCAACTTTTTTGAAAGCCATGAATGACAAATACAAAATAACTGAAAACGACTTTGCAAGTGCAGAACTATCACTTTACCCAGCAATTAAATCAAGAGAAGTTGGAATTGATAGAGGAATGATTGGTTCCCCAGCACATGATGACAGAATATGCTCATACTTAGGATTACAATCTTTCCTTGAAAGCAAATCAACTAAACCAAAACTATTACTTTGGGTTGATAAAGAAGAAATTGGAAGTGTTGGAAATACTTCAATGGAATCAATGTTCCTTGAAAACACATTAGAAAAAATAATTGCTTTAAGAAAAGAAAAAATAACTGCAAAACAAATTTTAGAGAACTCAAAAGCAATTAGCGCAGATGTAACAAGCGGATTTGATCCAAAGTTCGCTGACAAAATGGATATGACAAATGTAAATAAACCAGGATACGGAGTAGCAGTAGAAAAATACACTGGAGCAGGAGGAAAGTCCTACGGAAGCGATGCTAATGCTGAATATATGTCATGGATTAGACAAATGCTTGAAGATGCAAAAATTCCTTGGCAGCATGGAGAAATAGGAAAAGTAGATCAAGGAGGAGGAGGAACAATTGCGTATTTGCTTGCAAAGTACAACATGAACATAGTTGACATGGGCACACCAGTTCTTGCAATGCACTCTCCATTTGAATTAGTAAGTAAAATAGATTTGTACGCAACTTACAAAGCATACAAAGCATTCTATGAACGAAAATAAAACTATTTTTGAAAGTGTGGGGCCAAAAAAGCCTCATGCTCAATTATTTTAAACCAAATCTAACCCTATTTTAGTACATGGTTTACAGCAAAGTTGATTCAATAGTACTATTTAATTTCAAAAACTACTGGATTCATCCGCTAATTAACAAATATTTGGATTCAAAAGATAACAATACTCCAAGCGAAAATTATGAAGGAATACTTGTTTTAAGAAAAGACAAAAAACCATTATGGCTATCCCACCCATTCAATTACAAACAAGCAAAAAAAACATTCAAAAACGCAGAGGTAAAAGAGTACCGGACAAAAAAAGAACTTGAAAGAATATTATTAAAAAATTGCGGGAAAAAAATAGGGTTTGATGCAAGACACACTGCAGTATCCACACTAAAATCACTAAGAGCAATGTTAAAGCACGGAAAAATGATTAATGTTTCAAAATACATTGATAAATCAAGAGAAGTGAAAAAAGATATTGAAATTGAAAAAATAAGAAAAGCTGTTAAAAAAACTCAGGAAGTTCTCAGCAAAGTAAAAAAAGAACTCAAAGAAGGAATAAGCGAAAAAGATCTTTACTGGAAAATAAAAAATGAATTTGAAAAAGGTGAAATGGAATTAGGTTTTTGTATAGTTGCTTTTGGAAAAAACACTTCAAACATCCACCATGTTTCAGGAGAAACAAAACTTGCGAAAGAAGATGCAGTAATGATTGATACAGGAGCAAAGTACAAAGGGTACTATGCAGATATTACACAAAGTTACTGGTTTGGAAAAAAAGAGCCGATTGAATTTACAAAAATAATAAAAAAAACAAATGATGCACTTTTAAGAGTGGAAGAAAAATTGCGTGAAGGGACACGTGCAAAAGAGCTTTGGAAAGCATGCGATATTAAAATGCCTCATGCACTTGGGCATGGACTTGGAATTGAAGAACATGATCTCCCTGGAGGAATAGGGGATAAATCTAAATGGATATTAAAAAAAGGAATGGTGCTTGCAATTGAACCAGCAATATACACTAAAAAATTTGGAGTGAGAATTGAATTTGATTATTTAATTACTGAAAACGGGTTTGAAAAACTATAATTAATTGGTGAACAAAATGTATTTGCATGAAGCTCAAGAAAAAATACTTACAAGCATTAAGAACAGGCACTTATGCATTATTGTAGGAGAATTTGAAGTAAAATATTTAGGGAGAGCTTCTTCCACTTTGCCAATGGGAAAAAGACTTGTAATAATTAAATCTGATTCAAGCGTTTCAATTCACGAGAACAGATTAATCAGACCTACAAATTATATGATGGATGCAACTATTTCCTGCGAAAAAGCAAAAAATGAGGAAGGGAAAGATGTTTTAGTTTTAGTTGCAAGAAAATTAAAACCAAAAGAAACTATTACAGTTACTTTTGCTTCAGTTGATGATATTCACTCTTATGATTTGCCTGAAAGCAATGATTTGAGATTAAGCGGTTCTGAAAGAGAATTAAATGATGCATTAATGGATGATTTGAGTTTTCTTGAGGCAGGACTTAAACCAATCAACCAACAACAGTACTTCAGAAAAGGAATATGCGATATTGTTGCAGAGGATGCAAAAGGCAGATTAGTTGTAATTGAACTCAAAAGAAGACAAGCAGATTATGCAAGTGTCACACAGCTAAAAAGATACGCTGAAGAAATAAACAAAATGAAGGGAGTAGAAACCAGAGGAATACTCCTTGCACCAAGTATTAGAAAAACCGCACTCGCACTGCTAAAATCCTATGGACTTGAATTTTTCAGCTATGATTTTGAAGTAGGCGAACGAAGCAAAATAAAAGGAATTGGAAAAAGTCAAATGAAACTAAACGAATATGCTACTGATTTAACAAAATAATAAACCATTACTTGGACAAACCAACATCATTTAAAATCATCCAACCTATTACTGATTGGTGGTTAGTTGGGTAATGGGGTAAAAGAAATAATGTTATTTTCTGGTTCTAGTAACCCTAATTTAGGAAAAGAAATTGCAAAGCAACTAAATATACCCAAAGGAAAAATCAATCTAAAGAAATTTGCAAACGGGGAAACCTATGCACAATTTCTGGAAAACATTAGAGGAAAAGATGTTTTCTTACTTCAAACAGCAGTTGATCCAATTAATGATTATTTAATGGAACTTTTGATAATGATTGATGCTGCAAAAAGATCTTCAGCAGGAAGAATTACTGTTGTAACCCCAAACTTTTTTTATGCCAGGCAAGATAGAAAAGCTGCTTCAAGAGAACCTATTACTGCAAAATTAGTTGCAGATCTAATTACTACTGCAGGAGCAGACAGAATAATTACAATTGATTTACACTCAGACCAAACCCAAGGATTCTTCAATATCCCACTTGATAATTTACCAACAACAAGCATCATGATGAAAAAAGCAAAAGAATTAATCCAAGGTGAAGGAGTTGTTGTTGCCCCTGATGCAGGTTCAGCTAAAAGAGCCACAAAAATTGCCTCAAGAATGGACCTTGAACTTGCAATAATAAACAAAATAAGATTGAAACACAATGAAGCAAAAGCACTAAACATTATTGGAGCTGAAGTAAAAGGAAAAACTTGTTTAATCTTTGATGATATGATTGACACGGGAGGAAGTCTTTGCACTGCAATTGACATGCTAAAAGACAATGGCGCAAACAAAGTATATGCATTTATCACACATGGAATACTAAGCCAGGATGCAGTAAAAAGAGTTGAAAACTCAAAAGTTGATATGTTATACATTTCTGATTCGCTACCATTGAAAACAAAGAGTGAAAAAATCCAAGTAATCAGCATTGCAAAGTATATTGCAAGTGCAATTAAATGCATTCATGAAGATGAAAGTGTAACAGTTCTCTTTGATGAACAAGACTAGAGAAATAACTACCTAATAATTATTCGCAAATCTCTTCAACATCAAGTAGTGCACAAGTGCAATTAGTCTTTAGCATTGAAGAAATGCTCGGCTTTGTTTTCCCATGATCGGAAGAAATGAACTCTTTAACATAAGTTCCATGGGAAGTTCTTAAAGTTAAAACTAATTCTTTATCAGAAACTTTAACAGCATTAAGAAGAGTAACTTTCTTTTGGCGCTCTAATTTTGCTCTTCTTTTTTCAACTCTGCTTGGAGTATACTGGGCAACATCAAGTTCTATATTGAGTTTTAAATCATTCAAGTCAAATTTATTTGAGCATACAACAAATGCAGAATAAATCTTATCATGCATTGTATCCTTTACTTTTGAAACATTTCCCAATTCACAAGGAGCAAGAGAATTAACTGAAAGCTTCCCGCTATTTTCTAAATTTATTTCATTTTCAACCTGTTTTAAATTCACACTTCTCTTTTTTGGCATTACTAGTTCCGCTACAAAAGGCCTTCCCCTACCAAGCATTAAAACATCCAAATCTTCTCTTCCAGCTCCATGCATAATCAATAATTTTGATTTAAAATATTTCAAAAAAGTTTTTGAAATTAACTGCTCTACACTTTCATCACTAAAGTGACCAGTATTATTACAGTACCAGCAACCCGCCCCTTTACATTTATTGCAGAAATATTCAGTTTGGGCAATTTCCCTTGAGTGCTTACAATAATTTCCGACAATATACACAGGGCGAATTCTAATCAAAACTAATTTCTTTGAAAAATCAATTAAAAATTCAGCATCAGGATTTGAATTAAACTCAGCTTTTTTACCTAATTCAGTTTCAATTTTATTTATTAACACAGTTTGAACACCAAACTTTAAGTGACTCTTTTCTGCATCACTCATTTGAACTGGCCAAGAAACTCCTAATTTAAAAGTTGAGAACTCGATTTCACCCAAAACCTCTTTCACTTTATTAAAAAGAATATCAACTAATTCTGTTTCAAAGAAACCATCAAAATCAAAACTTGTTGCAAAGTGAAACTCTGCACTCTTTACTTTATCCCTGAATTGAAGTTCATGAAGGAGAGTTTGGTATTTTTCCAAGGACTCTGTTAAAGTTAATATACTCATAAAAAAATACCTTAAAGAAGAACATAAAAAAGTTGGTAAATATTAAAAAAATAAAAATAAGGTCCTTTTATTCAAAAAGAACCTTACAAAACCATTTAGTTTTTCTTATCCATTCCAAAATTCCAAATTTGCAAAAGTCCAACCATTAATGCAGCTGGAGCTGTCAAAGCAACTAAGTTTTGGAAAACTGCTGTTACTATAGTAGCTATTACTGGAACCAAAGCAACTATTTGCTGCACTGTGATTGATCCTATTAAAGTAACTGCTATTATAGAAATTAGGAATTCATTTCTATTCTTCTCGTGAATATTGAACAACCCAACAACTAACCCAAGGATGATCAAGACTAAAGTTATTAGTCCAGCTGCACCTTGAACAATTGCAGGAGCAAACCAAGCAACTAAGCCCAGAACCACACAAAGAACTAATCCAATTAGAAAAGCTAATCCTCCTACTTTTTTAGCAACCAAAAATATACACCTCCTTTGAAAGAATAACTAGTTACTTAAATAAAATACTTTTCTTAACCAAAAAGTAATTCAAAATCAGTAGTGAAAAGATTCAGTTTGATGAGCCAAAACAGCTTGTTCTATTTTTACTTTTTCAAGTTCAGTCAAACTCGATTCATCATCAAAACAATAAGCATTCATTAAACCCCTTAAGAAAAGAACTCTCTTCAAGGCCTGCATCTTTTTATTTACAGGATAAGATTTTTTTATTTCATTAATTCTAGAATCATTCACCAAATACTTTCTCATATCCATTTCACCCATAGAATGGGCAAGTTCCAAAAAATAACTTGGAAAAATTAAAGCAGAGTTACAAGCAATTCCGCAAAACCCCTGCCTTAAACAATAAAATGCCATATCCTTACTTGCTTCAAATAATTTTGTTACTTGATAAAACTTTGATAATTCATTAATATAATCAACATCTTTTGAATATTCAATAATTCCAGTAAATCTCTCCCAAGTAACTATTTTTTCAAGCCAAGGAATTGGAATAACTGCCCTTGATAACCTTACATCATCATACAAAAGAATGTTTGCACTTGTATGTCTAAAAAGCATGTCAAAGAAATCAACAAAACTTATTTCATCCTCAAGAACTGAACTTGGAAGTGAAACTACACAGTAATTAGTGAACTTTTCTGCTTCATTTACTCTTTCGATTATTTCATCAATGTTTTTTCCAAAGCATCCCGCTAAGAGAAATCCTTTTCCATTAACTTCCTTAAACACAGTCTCCATTATGGCAACTCGATCATCAAAAGAAAGAAATTCCTGCTCTGAATAAGGCCCAAATAAAAAAAAGCTCTTCACCCCTTTATTCAATAAACGCGCAGTAAGAGTTTTTAGCGAAAGAAAATCAATTGATTTATCTTCATTAAGCGGAGTAAGCAGGGGCACAATTAGTCCGGAAAGATTTGATGGATGCAGAGAAATAATTTCTCGCTTACCAAAAAAACCAATCCTTCTCATAACCTAACCTCTAATTGTTATTCATTTTTTTCTTCAAAATACTCTGTCTTATTGAATCCTTAACTGTGTCCCCAACAAGAACAGTTTTCATTACTTCAAAAACATACTTGTCAAGAGAAGCTATATTTACAACCGGAAAATCAGTCAAAAGCTGCTTTACAGAATCAAAATCAAAATTGAAATATGCAAGTCCGTTTAATCTGTCAATTTTATTTCCTCTATCAGTTAAATTTCCTTCAAACAGAGCAAAATCTATTTTTGAGAATCTTGTAGTGTAATAACCATCAACCCAAACATCATTACACAAAAGCAAAGCATCTTTTTCATTCAAATCTTTTTCTTTCAAAACTCTCTGAATTAAAACCTGCTTAAAAAATGAATCATTGAACATAGGGTCCTTTGCAAGATTTTCCCTATGCAGTTTTTTATCTTCTTCTGCTTTACTTTCAATATATAATTCATCAACAAAAACAAAATGCTTCTCATCTACAAACTTATGAAATTCCTTCTCCATCATTTTTTGTTTTGCTACAGTTTCATGATGTCCTGAAACTAAATATAATTCAATTTTATTTTCTTTGCAAAAATCATGCAAATTTTTCATTAATTCTCTTACCTTAGAATCAATGGCAGTATAATTCTTGTAATTAGTCAAAAGACCCTCAAGCTCAATAAAACATATGTTTTTCATAAAAGAAACAAGAAAAACAAAGTTTTTATACCCTACTAAAGTAAGCTATATGCATATGAGCAACTCTTTGGGATTATTTTTGATAGGAATGGGAATGGGAGTCGCAATGACCCAATTCATTTTCCCTCAACTTGGAGAACCAATAAGAGGATTCTTCTGGATTAGCTGGTTTATTTTAATACTTGCAGGAATATTCTTTATAATAAAAGCAGGAAACTAAACATAATTTGTTAATTTTCTTTTTTTTCACCTAATTTTTCTTTTTTATTATAAATAAATTTTATTTTGGTTTTTTAGGCACAATAACCGAATACTTATAAACTGATAATTCCTTTAAAATGTAAATGATTCGAAGACTAATTATTGGAAAAGAAGGTTCAGAAAAAGAAGTAGTTCTAGTTGGAACTGCACACATCTCAAAAGAATCAATGGAACTTGTAAAAAAAACCATTGAAGAAGAACAGCCTAATGTTATTGGAGTTGAACTTGACAGAGACAGACTTGAACAATTATTATCAGGAAAAAAATGGCAGGAAACTAATTTAGTTGAAATAATTCGAACTGGAAAAACATACTTATTTTTGTTGAACATATTCCTATCAAACATGCAAAGACAAATTGGAAACCAAGTAGGAATACAGCCAGGGGCAGAAATGCTTACTGCACTAAAACTTGCTCAAGAAAAACAAGTTCCAATACAATTACTTGACCGAGACGTAAGAATTACACTAAAAAAAGCTTTCAGCGAAATGGGTTTAATGGAAAAATTAAAACTTGGAACTTCATTTGTTGGAGGATTCTTTGGAGCTGGAGAAAAAATTACTGTTGAAAAAATTGAGGAACTAAAGAAAGAAGATTTGATAAACAATTTAATGAAAGAAATGGGAAAACAATTTCCTTCAATAAAAAGGGTCCTAGTTGATGAGAGAGATTTATACATTTCTGAAATGATTAAACACAGCCCAGGAAAGAAGATTGTCGCAGTTGTCGGAGCAGGACACATCGAGGGAATAGTTGCACAATTGAGTTCTGACAAGAAAGTCAATTTAGAAGAACTGAATAAAATTCCTCAAACCAAGAATTGGTTAAAATATATTACAATTGCATTACCAATTTTATTTATTGGAATCTTAGGGTACGCATTACTGTCAAAAGGATTTGAAGCTGCAATAGGGGTTTTAATTTACTGGATACTAATAACAGGAATATTTTCAGCACTTGGGGCACTTGCAGCAAGGGCACACCCATTATCAATAATTGCAGCTTTTGTTTCTGCACCAATAACAACACTTCACCCGGCTCTTGCCGCAGGATGGATTAGCGGACTAGTTGAAGCAAGATTTAATTCACCAAGAGTAATGGATTTTGAGAACTTGCCAGAAGTATCTTCAATAGGACAATTCTACAATAACAAAGTAACTCACATCTTAATCGTTGCAGCACTAACAAATTTAGGCGCAATGATTGGAGTAATAATTGCATTCCCTGCAATCATTACACTCTTAGCATAAAAAAGCAAAGTTGAAATGAATAAATTAATTCAACAACTTTATTACTCAAATCTAGTTCCTTGTAAAACACTTTCATCTACAAAATTTATTCTGTATTTTCCTTCAGTGTTCTTTGCCGCAAGAATCATTCCCTGACTTTCAAATCCAGCCAAGACTCTTGGAGCCAAGTTAAAAACAAAAATGGATTTCTTTCCTTTAATTTCTTCTTTTGTGTAATAAAATTTAATTCCAGCTAAAATTGTTCTTTTTCCAAGTTCAGTTCCAAAATCAACAGTCATTTTGTATAATTTGTCCTTTCCAACAATATCCTCTACATCTTCAATCAAACCTGCTCTTAATTCTATTTTAGCCCAATCTTCAAAAGGAATAACCATCATGCTTCACCAAAATAATAATTGCAATAAAACATTAAAATAGCTTATGCACCTATATTTTACTTGATGTTTTCAAACAAAAACGCTTTACCTGAAAAGAAATTTTTATTTCTTGATATTGATGGAGTAATCACTCCGACTCACGAGTTCATTCCTGATATTCCCCCAAAGATTTCAAAGGAATCAATAAAAATTCTCAAAGAAGCAGTGAAACATAATTTCAAACTAGTATTCATTACTGCACGTTCATCAGTTGAAATAAGAACAAAAAACGGAGTAGAAGAGGTACTTAAAAAAAATAATCTTTTATGCGATTCACTGATATATGCTTCAAGCGGAATAGAACATGTTACACACGCACACGAATTTCATACAAAAAATGGAAAACCCCTTTTCAAGAACGGAAATGCAATAATCACAATTAAACCCGTAATAAAGCGAGAAACTTTTGCCCACTTGGATCAATTAATGCTTTACAAAATGTTTTTGGGAAATGATATTAGAAATGCACTCAAGTATGAAGGATTCAAGCTTCGTTCAGCAAGAGAAAAAAGATTACTTACTGATGCAAGATTCTTTTTTGAACTTCAAATCAATAAACCTTCTGAGCGAAAAAGAATGACTCTTGAAGCTAGAAAAATTGTAAAACATTTACACAACGCATTTTTACGAACTCACAAATATGGCAGTCCAGTAGAACTTGATGTAATTGATATAGGCGCAGGAATTGCAATTGAACCAAAAGAAATGGGGAAACACTTAGGAGTACTAAGAGCATTGAAGCATGAAGAAGTAATGCCAAATGACAAAATAATTGCATATGCTTTTGGAGACTCAAACAGCGACAGATTAATGAAAATAAGAAAAGATATTGTATTCTTCAACGTAAGAAATAACAAAGGATTTTTGAAAATCTTGCGAGAAATATTAACAGAAGAAAATTAACTTTTAAAAGGAAAAATTATTTTTTAGGCAAATTATCTTTCCATTTTATTTTTAATATAAGGCAATAAAGTTCCTTTTTTTTCTGCTTCTTTAATCAGCCCTTTAGCATAAATCATTCTCTGAACAGAACCAATTGCTGAAATTAATGCAATTAATAACAAAAAGTATTCTAAGTAATTGAACCCTAGAACTGCAAGCAATAATCCAACTAATAATAGTGCCAATTTATCAGCGTGTTCTCCAATTGCAGGCCAATCCCTATTATCAGTAATAATAATCAAACCAACTCTTGGTTTTGCATAACTTGATACTGCTGAAAATCCAAGTGCAAGCACTGCAGGGATTGAATACATAGGGATAAATGCGAATGAACCAAGCATTGCAAAATCAACCAACTTATCTATCATTGTTTCAAAATAATTACCCCAATTACTTCTTTTGTTCAAAGCTCTTGCAGTAGTACCATCAATCAAATCCATTGTTGGAGCTAAAATGAAAAAAACTAAAGCCAAAAGCCAATTTTGTTGAGTAACAAAATAAGCCCCAATTATTGCAAGAATTAATCCAAAAACAGAAATTAAGTTAGGATCAATTCTTAGTTTTATAAAAGGCCAAGCCAGAATATTTTGCAAAAAACCAATTTTTCCTCTTAACTTTGAAATCATACTAATTCACAAATTAAGTAATTTTGTATAAGAATATTGCCTCAGAGTTGGATTAACTAATCACTAAATCATTAGGGATTTACTTCATCATGGGCATTTATATTGTGCAACTTGGGCTTTAAAAATGTGGCTTTTTAGGTAAAAATTAGAGTTTGTCAAAAAATTCCCAAAAAAAGAAGATTTAAATACTCTAATAATAAGGCATTATGTATCAAATATAAAGAATAGTACCAAATCTTTTGAGATTGGTTATAACCTATTTTCTAAATAATTTGAAGGAAAGAAAATAAAAAAGTGATTAAATATGCAAAAAAGATATGTAAATACAATAATAGAAGCTACTCAAGGCAGCACATTTGCCGGAGATGTAAAGATATTAAGAAAGGCTAAACCGGGCCCAGTAGTTTTCCAAGTAAGTGACGGTACAGCAACTATTGATGCTGTAACTAAAGAATCAGATTTCAATACTGATGATACAGTTTTTTTGGAAGGATATGTTACTGAAAGAGCAGGAAAAAAACAAATTGAGATAGAACACATAAAGAAATCAACTGCTGATTTTTCAAAAATAATTGATGAAAAAAGCAAACCAAAAGAAAAACCATTTGCAGTTAATTCTGAAAAATATAACACAATGAAGGAAAGATTTTACCTAATTGCAGCAAGACTAAGAAAAGCTGTTATTGAAGGGCAACCTGTTTTAATCAGGCACCACTCTGATGCTGATGGAATTTCTGCAGGAATTGCAATAGAAAAAGCATTGAATGATTTCATGATAGAGTTTGGAACAAACCCCCAATACAATTTATACAGAAGTCCAAGTAAAGCTCCATTTTATGAAACAACTGATATGCTAAAAGACTTGTCACTTGCAAAAAGACTAGTGAATGATTTCAGCCAAAAGAAACCATTAATTGTTATAATTGACAATGGTTCGACTCATGAAGACTACTTTGCATTGAAAATGATGCATGCACTTGGATTTGAAATTGTTGTGATAGATCACCATAATCCTGGTGAAATAAAAAACGGCAAAACAGAAGTGTGTCAATTCTTATCACTTCATCTAAATCCGTACATTTTCGGATTTGACAGCAAAATATGTGCAGCAATGTTATCTTACGAAGTTGCAAGACTTGTAAATGATAAATTTGAAAACAAATTAATTCCAGCACTTGCAGGAATCAGCGACCGTTGCGAAGGAACTGAAATTGAACAGTACATAAAAAACAGTGGCAAAAGTATCGAGAACTTGCAGAAAATTGGAGTAGCAATTGACTTTGCTTCATACAATTTGAGATTTGATGCAGGAGAAGGAGTTTATGAAGAATTCTTTACAAATGAAGAAGTTGTTTCATTAATATTTGAAGAAACTTTAAAAGGAATGGCAGTACAACTGCAAAGCACAATGCCTTATGTAAAGACACAGGAGATAAACAATGTAATTTTATCTCACATTGATCTTGAGAAATACACTGTAAGATTCAAGTACCCTCCGGCAGGAAAAGTAATTGGAATGGTTCATGATGAAATATCTGAAGGAAAAGAAAACCACGCAGTAATAACTTTAGGACTACTTTCCGACATGATTATTCTAAGAGCAACTAAACCAGTTCTGCCAATCGCTAAAATAATTAGCCATCTTCAAGCAAAAATGCCTGAAGCCAATATTGAAGGCGGGGGACATGAATGCGCAGGAACAATAAAGTTTGTAAGTGCACACTCTGAAAGAATACTTGAAGAAATAAAAGAACAAATCAGAACTCTAAAATTTGAACAGGAAGAATAAACAAAAATAAAAATTAATTGGGAAGAAACTAAAATTAGTTTCTTTTCAAAAATCTTTTTTTTAAAAATTATCTTTCCTTCATCCAATGTTTCCTTGCCATTTGAGTCTGGAAGTGATGCCAAAGTTTAGCTTTATTATTTGCAACAACATTGGTTCTGCACTTTTTTATTTCTTTTCTGAATTCTTCTTCATTCACTGCATCAATTTCGGTTAAGCCATTTCCAATTTCTTCAGGAGTATGAGCATCACTCACTCCAAGAGCAGCAATTTTCTTATTCACCATTTCACTATTAAAGAATTTTTCTGATTTTCTGTTCAGCCCCTGATAATAAGCTCTAGCATTATAAATTTCCATTGCATCAAAATGCTTCCATTCCTTAGGAAAGGATTTGAAATTCTTTCTTGGCCAGTCAAAAGGATGCGGGCATGAAAGAAGAGCACCCTGACTCTTTATATCATCTAAAATTTCTTCAAAAGTAGAAGGTACTATAGGGTCAGTTAAGAAATATCCAATTACTTCCCCAACGCATTTCTTTTGTTCCTTATTATTCAAAACTTTTACTTCTTCACCAGGGACTAAAAAAACACTTTCTTTTTTTGCTAATTGCTTGATGTTATTATCTCCTTTGTATGCAGCCATATTGTTATGATCTGTTAGAGCAAAACCGATTCCCTGCTTCTTGCACACCTTAACTATTGTAGAAGGCTTGGTTAAGGCATCAACGCTGAATCTTGAATGCAAATGCAAATCAAATAACATCATTTATCACTTACAAAAAAGGTAAACTAAGTATTTAAAACCCCTTTTGAATCAAAAATAATGCAGATGAATATAGAACAAATCAGAGAAGATTTTCCATTATTACAAAGAAAAATTAAGGGCAAAAAAATTGTTTACCTAGATAATGCTGCAACTTCTTTAAAACCAAAACAAGTTATTAATGCTGAAAAGAATTATTATGAAAATGTTTCTGCAAATGTCCACCGCGGGCTGCACATTTTAAGTGAAGAAGCTTCAAGAGAACATGAAGCAGCACATGAAACTGTTGCAAAATTTGTTGGAGCAAAAAAAGAAGAAACTATTTTTGTCAGAAATGCTACTGAAGGATTGAATCTTGTAATGTATTCCTTATGGAACTCAAATTATTTCAAAAAGGGAGATAAAATTCTTGTTTCAAAAATGGAACACCACTCAAACATTGTTCCTTGGCAATACTTAGAAAAAAAAATTGGAGTGAAACTTGAATATGTTGAACTCAATAAAGATTATACTCTTGATATGAATGATTTTGAATCAAAAGTAAAAGGAGCAAAATTAGTTTCAATTACTGCAGCAAGCAATACCGTTGCAACCCTCCCTAATGTCAGAGAAATTACAAAAAGAGCTCACAAAGAAGGAGCCTTAGTTTGCGTTGACGGAGCACAGCTTGTACCCCACCATGAGGTTAATTTTTTTCAAATGGATTTTGACTTTTTGGCTTTCTCAGGACACAAAATGCTTGCCCCAACAGGAACTGGAGCACTAATCGGAAAAAAGAAAATATTAGAAGCAAATGAACCATTTATGTTCGGAGGAGACATGATTCACTCTGTTGAACTTCATAAATCAATTTGGAACACTTTACCAAATAAGTTTGAAGCAGGAACTCCAAACATTGCAGGATCCTATGGAATAAAAGCCGCTTGTGAATACTTGAAGAAAATAGGAATGAATAATATTGCAAGGCACGAAGAAACACTTACAAAACTTGCATTAGAAGAAATGAGCAAAATTGATTCAATAAATATTTACGGTCCCCTTGATGCAAAGAAACAGGGAGGAATAATTCTATTTGAATCCACTTTACTTTCTGCACACGAACTCGCAATGGCATTAAGCGAAGCAGAGAATATTTGTATTAGAAGTGGAATGCACTGTGCTGAACCATTAGTATCAAGTTTAAACAAAGAAGGACTTGCAAGAGCAAGCTTCTACCTATACAACACAGAAGAAGAGATACTATTCTTTACTAATACATTAAAAGAAACGCTAAAAGTGTTTGGTTAAATCAAAAAACATCAAAAAAGTTAAAATTAATGAGCACTAAAAGCGGTTTTCTGCCATTAAAAACAACTATTTTTCTTCAAAAAAGTAATCACTTAACTCTTGGCCTTTAATTATTGAAGCTACATCAATGGCCAAATACTCTCTTGGGCTAAGTTCAAAAAATAATTTCTTTTGTTTCTTTGCTTCTTTGGTAAATGAAACCTTTGCACCAAAAACTGAGATTGGAGGAAAATAATCTTTTTCAAATCCGGTTAGCTTGAGAACCTCACCCTCATCAACTTCTTGTAAATTCACATCAAATAAATCCTTGGCAGTTTCAATAGTTACTTTTTCATTTGCAATAAAAACCACTACAAAGAAGTCCATTTTATCATTTACAAAAGCACTTGCTTTGGCACAAGCAAAAATATTCAATTTTGCAACCGAAAGAGCTTTAGTTACAGAAACATCACTAGAAAATTTTATTATCTGTGCATTAAGAGCGTTTGAATCTATAAAATCCTGAAGCATTAAACCACAACAATTAAATCAAAAAAACAATTTAAAAACAAGTTCTTAATTAAAAAAACTACTAAAAAAGAAACTTAAAAAAAATTAAATAAAAAAAGTAAATCTTTAATGCCCTTATTTTGAGCATTAAAGAAATTTAACTGTATTTATTTTCTAAACCCATTTTTCTTTTTAGCAACAGGCCCAAATAATAGCACAACTATTATCACAAATATTGCAAACAGCAATAGTCCAAGCAATGGAGCTGTGTATGCACCAAACCAACCACTTATAGAAAATGATTGATCTTTACCTGTAAAAGAAATCAATTGAGTCTTTGTTATTGACCCGTTTGAAGTTTCTATTACTACTGAAACATTCTTGTCAGTTGGCAGACTTCCAGTGAACCACGCAACAATACTTGCAGTCATGCTTTCAGTTGGCTTTAGTAATCTATTTGAATCAAACTTTACTACCGCATTCAAATCATTAATGAAAATATCACTTACTGTAAAGTCTGCATTTGAATCATTTGAAATTACAAAGTCAAACTTTACTTCAGTAACTTTCAATCCATTCAAATCAGTTACCTTAGAGTTAGTATCACTATTAAATCCTTCAGGAACTTTACAATTTCCGCCGAACACATGAACTAAAAAGTTGACATCTCGGTAAGTGTTCTTATCACTTAACATTGCAACTTGAACATTAAAGTCTCCATTAGTTCCTGCAGGAGGAGTTAAACTCAAATAAACATTCTTATCTTTAGTTGCAAGGATGAAAACTGGTGTTTCACTTACAGAAATCCACTTAGGGGCAACAACATTCAAATCAATTGTCTGTGCAAAGAAACCACTGTTTCCAATATTTAATGGAACAATTTTACTTTCGCAACAATTAGCATCAACTGATTTGGCTACTTTGAAATTCAAATCATAACATTCTTTTGGAGTTAATGTAATAACAGGAACTGTCTTTGAAACATTAACTTGGTCAGATTCAATTAAAATTGTCTGTTGGTTTGCATAAGCATTAGGAACGTCACCGTACAAATTAACTTGCTTTGATTCGCCCGCATTAAGATCAAATTCGCCGTTCATTACAAAAATCCAATTCGAATCAATACTTACTTTGAATTTTTGTGCAGATGTACCATCATTTGTTACAAAGAAATCATGTCTCATATCTTCATTATCGCAAATTAAAATTCTAGAAATATCTGTTCCAGCATCAAAACAATTTTGGAAATTATAATTATATTCCAAAGTTTTTTCAATGAAAGGAGTAATAACTTTTACACTTACTTTTGAATCAGAAGGACTTGCTGAAGTCAATTTGAAAACTTCTTTTGTATTTGATGCAGCAGCAACAACTATTGGTTTAGTTTCTACTAAAACCCCATTTAGGTAAATACTTGCATTAAAATCCATTCTTTCTGAACCAGTGTTAGTGAATTTAATTACTGAATCCGCTGACAAAAGACAAGTGTTTTCGTCAAAAGAAGCTCTTTCTATATTCAAGTCATAGCAATTGTTCAATACTAATTCAATCGGGAAGAAGTAACTCTTATTGTATGCGCTTGAAGTTATTTTAACTATTAAATTTGAATCACTTACACTTCTTTTCTTTACAATCAATGAAACAACTGAAGAAGAATTAAAATCTAACTTTGCTTTGCTCTGTTCAAAATATGCAATATCTTTATTTAAATTTGCATAATTTTCATCAAGCAATTCAATAGTTAAATTATCATTTTTATCAGACACATTTGTCAGTTTGAATGAAACATTTTTGTCAAATTCTTCGCAAGAATTTAATTTGAACTTATTTGACTCTGACAAATTATCTATAATAAAAGGATTGAATTTAGTTATTGTTTTAGTCAATGCTATTTTGCTTGAAGCATTTGTTCTTGTATTAAACAACCCTAATTCAAATGAATAAGTATTTGCATCAGTATTGCATAAAGAAGTTACTCTCATTAATGCAGTATATGAAGAATAGGGATTTATCACAAATTTAGTTTGTGGATAAGTTACCCAAGAATCATTTAATCCATTTTGAACTAAAACAAATTCATCAACAAATTTGCTAGTATTTCTTATTACAATATTATAATCACTAGCTTCGCATGGCTTTGAAGTTCTGTTTAATGGGCTTACTGAATAATTAAAAGTGTGGGCTTGGTTAACATTCAAATTATATTTAAGTAAATTTGATTCAACCCCAAAAACCAAAATATTGAAATCATAACTTCCGCTGTTTGCATAACATTCAGGCGTAACAAATGCATAAAAATCAATGCAAGAATTTGAATCCATATTAATTGAACTAGGAGCAATTGCAATCCAACTACTTTGAGGCCCTTGAACAGAAATATTATACACTCCGCCAAGATCTGCGCAAATAGTATACTTTTGTTTAAAAGAGTCACATTGGTTAACACTAGCGTAAGTTGGCCCAGTTACTGACAAAGCACTAACTGTGCTTACTAATAACACAAAAACTAATATTATTGAAATTATTCTATTGTCCATACCCAAAAACCCCTTTTTTACTCCATCCAAACTTCTCTTTGTTTTGGCTTAGTAATTATAGCTAACCCTAAAGTAATTAACCATACCAAAACAATTAAAATAATTGCTAGAATTACAAATCCCATTATTCCGCTAAAATCCAATATATTATTTCCCCCAAAAGAGAAGAAAGCAGAAAACATTCCTGCAAACACCCCATTATTCTTTTCAATATGCAGAGTAAATCCTTTCTTATTCACTAATTGAGAACTTGATACTACAAATACTGGAGAATAATCCCCGTTCACATCAAGAGCAGTAATTTTGCCAGACACATTAGTTAATTCGCCTGCAGCAAGAGAAGGAATTACAATATCATCCATAGAAACTCCGTCAGGTAAAGATTCAATTGTTATTTTTATATTATTCAAATCTTTCTCAGAATTATTTCTTACTACTAAATCAAATGATGCGCTAGAATTGCCTTTTATGTCAATTTCACTAGTTGCACTCAATATTTGAAGATCATCAAAAGTTGTTTTCTCTTTTACATTAAAGTAAATTGTTGAAGTCAATTGAGTTGAACCGTTTAATTTCAACTGGATTTTTTGGTTATCCCCAACTATTGAACTAGGATTAGTTGAAACTGAAACAAAAATTGTTTTACTTGTTCCTTTCCTTACAGTAAATCTGTCTTCAGAGAAACTTACATTCACTCCAGTAGGAACTTCAAATGCAGACAAAGAATATGTCTCATCAAGATCTCCGTTATTTACTATTTCCACGTCAAATATGCTTGAACCGCACCAAATTATATCCTTAGCCTGAGTTTTAACATAGAAACTTGAACTGCTCTCAGGCAAAACATTTAGGCAAATATCTTTAGTTTGAGTAAATGAATCCCATTCACTGCCATCACTAGCATTAATTGTAACATAATTCTTTCCTGCACTAATATCAGTTGGAACTATTAAAGAATATAAAATTGTTTTACCTTCCCCTTCTTTTAGAGAAACTGTACTATAAGATAATTCGCTGCTTGCTTGCGCAATATTCAAAAAGAAATCTTTTCTTTGAGTAGAACAATTGCTTCCGGAATTACTTTCTCTTCTTACTGAAAATTGGCTTTCTAAAGTTTGTCCTCTTTTTACATCAAAGCAAACATTTGGTGCAGAAAGAGTGAATGTTCTTTTTACAATGTTTGAACAATCCACTACATCAAAGTAAACTTGTTTTTCAATGTGATAAGAATCAGCATCCCCTGAAATTGAAACACTTTCAGTTGTGCCTGCTTGAAGTGCAATTGCATTAATTGTTAATTGAACAGTTTTTTGTTCCCCGCCATTAAGAGTAATATACTCGTTATCAAAGTGAGGAAGAACCATTTCATTATCTGCACTTAAATAAATTTTCTTGCTTGATGAAGTAGTGTTTTTTACTAAAACTGAAACATCTTTTCTTTCCCCAGCACAAACTGTTCCATCAAACTCTTCTATTTTGAATCCGTCAAAATTACTGCAAGTTCCAACTTCGAACTTGAAATCCATGCTTAAATTTGAATCATTGTCAAATACACTGACATTATATTTTCTTTCTTCTGCCCCGCAGGAATTTACGCTCAAAGTAATATTTGTTTCTTCTTTTGAATTAAGGCACAACTTGTTTTGTGAAAGTGAAGTGTTCAAATAATTGTAAGGAGATGAACTTGAATCAAAATCAAAGCATTTCTTTGCATTAGTATCATTCTTCAAATAAATTGGCAAAGAATAAGTTGAGCAAGTTTCAAGGCATACACCGTATGTTTCTGCAGAAAAGTGAATTACTCCATTATTTGAATCAAAGCAATTACTTGAAACAGTAAAACTAGTGCTAGAACTTTTTCCTTTTGAATCAGTTGCACTCAAATCAAGAACAACACTTAATTTATCATTTGATTCCAAAGTACATGAAATGAAATTACTGTCAACTAAAGAACAACTTAAACCATTAACTGAAGTTTGGTTAAAATGGAAAGTCAAATTATTTTTGTCTTCAGTATCAGTAACGTAATTTCTCAAATCAACGAACTTTGTTTTTGATTCGTTAATACAAACACTTGAAATATTATTCCACACAGGAGTTTTATTTTTCACATTCAACATAAAAGTTGTTTCTGAATATAATCCGAAAATATCAGTTGCTCTTACTTGTACAATATTATTTGCATCACTGCATGAAGATATTGCACAAAAAAGGAAATGATTTTCAGTCAAATAACAATTTGCAAAATAAGGATTTGACTGTGAAATTATATTAAAATCCAGTAACTGTTTGTCTTCATCAGAGGAATAATCATACAAATCAATTAATTTGTTTACATTTTGAACACAATCAACTTCCTGATTCGGAATGTAAATACTTGGAGCTGAATTTGTTACATTAATGTCAAATTGTTTTGAAGCGTGCTTTCCGCAGGAATCCTCTACATTAACGCTTATTGTAGTAATGCCCAAATCGTTTCCGTTGCAGCTCAAATATCTATTTGAAGCAACAGTGCAAACAGCTGATTCTGAATTTATATCAGTGATGTATAAATTAGTAATTTCAAGTTCGCTTTGGAAATCATCAGAATCTTTGACATAATCCCACAAATCAATTCTCAAATTCTGTTTGTAAGTTATTGTTTTGTTTGGAAGCTCTAAAATGCAAGGAGCTAAATCTGTTGTGCAAGGATCAACTGGCTTATCTTTTGTACAATTAGCAGTTGTTCCAGAGTGAAGTCCAACACAATTCCATTTATACAAAGTAGAAGAATCTGCTACATCAGCAAAAGTTCCTTTAGAACAAGTGTTAACATCAGTACCGCAAACACCATTTACTGGCAAAGGACAACCGCAAGTCGAGCAAGTAGGTGCAGGATCACATGCTGAGCAAGTGCTGCAAGTTGAGCAAGTGGAAGGAGTTGAATTGCAAAAAGAACAAGTTGAAGTTGTTGTAGAAGTATTAGTATGATAAATATTATCAATGCAATCAGAGCAAGAACTATCATTAGTTGCACATGCAGCATTTGCAAATACACTCATTGATAAAACAATTAACAGCATTCCAGCTAATAAACAAAAATGATTAAATTTCATAATTAAGCCCTCCTTTTTATTCTTGCAATAAATGAAACTAATAAAACCGCGCAAACTACAATTAAAATAATAAATATTACCCAATCAGTTGGAGTGAATGAACTAAATTCACCCAAAGTTGCTCCAAAAGAAAATAATCCTGCTAAAGCAGATTCAGAAGAAGAACTTCTCTTTGTTGTAAATGATAAATTAACATCCTTTGTAATTACTTTTGTTCCAAAACTAGCTTCAACTAAACCAACTATTTGTCTGTCATCTTTGAAATTATTTATAATCGTAATTTTTGCAGTTGTTTTTGAATTTGGACTCAATTGCTTTGGCGCAACTACTGTTGCATTTGCAGGAGAATAAAAATTTACTTTCAAATCAACTGTAGTAGAAGAATCGTTAATTAATTCAACATAAAAAACTGCTTTGTCAGTTACTCCAACTGCTTCCGGGGCAACTACACTAAAAGCCATTGCCTTGGAACTTAGTAAAACTATTAAAAAAAGAACTGCAACTAATAAATAATCCAAATCAAAAGAAAAAAACTTTTTTGAAGCAGTGGCTACAGATGAAACTCCAGTTGAACTAGATACCATCATAACACCCAACCCCAAATTTGTAACTTTGTGTAATTACAAAGTTATAGCTATTACATAATACCCTATAGAAGAAGTATTTAAACTTAACTAATTCACTAAAGTGAGGGATAAACAGAGTTTTTTAGTTAGGGAGCTCAATTCCAGTTCTCAATTTAAGATTAAAATTCAAACAATCATCTCTACCACAACCAACTTCAGGAGTAGAAATAATTACAATATCATTAACTCCGCCAGTACCACAGTTTTCAGAATCATTAGGTGCTAACCCAGCAGGATTTATTCCAGGAATTGCTTGTGCACAATCTAACTGAATAGCTACATCTTTATCTAGTTGATAAACATTATACTGAGAATCATGCAAATATGAAACAGCATCATAATAAGTTACACAATAATTATCATAACTTGTTAATTTAATACAAACTCTACTATCCCAACCCTTATCCTTAAAACTCGCAAAAAGGTAACTTTTGCCACCAGCAGTTTTTATTTCGGCAGTAGACCCGCCAAAAGCCTTGTAAGAATATAATTTTCCAACTGGTGTTATCCAACCATCAACATTAGCAGGATCTTTAACTACTGGAGTAGCTTCTGCACCAACTGAATAAACATTAAAGCATGTTGAGGGTTCGCTCTTGGCACCAACACAAGGCATAGCAATTAACTGAGCACTATAGAACTTTGAACCGTATCTAAAAGTAACATTAGCATCAATACCAGTTTTCCCGCCATCAGAATGAGCCCTAAATTCAGCTGTTCTTTTCAATTCGTAACCTTTATAGTTCGCACTAAAATAACTTCCTCTCACATATTCAAAGTATAATTCAGAAGCATCAACTAACTTAGAATCACCTTCTCCAGAAAAACTCTCAACACTTTCAACTAATTCCAAAGCAGAATTTGGCTGAATTGCATAACTTCCAACAAGAGCTATTTTAGTCCAGTCAAGTTTAGCTTCTTCTGTATATCCCTTCTTTGTTAAATATACTCTCAAATTACCAGCTTGGCTTTCATCAACAACAAACTGAGCACCTGAAACAGAAGGATTCAATTCATAATTAATATCAAGCAAATCTTTTCCTTTAAACAATTCATCCATGCTGATTTCTTCTTTTCCGCCAATCAATTTGAAATTCAAAATCTTAACATAATCTAAAACAGATTGACCCTCTTTAATTGAAAAATTTCGTTTAGCCACTTCTCCAACAGAAAAAGCAACTCCAATAAAAAGAGCTATCAAAAGAATCGAAAAAATTGCAAAATGAATTCTCTTCATCAAAAACACTATAATATAGTTAAAAAAAGTTGTATATAAATCCACCTACTATAAAAAATTTGATTAATTCACTG
>JAVHOV010000042.1:0-6804 GCA_036170245.1 archaeon
CGAATCATAAAAATTAAGCTTTGGATACAAACCAAATAGGATTTCTACAGAACCCTCAATTTAGCAATTCTTTTATACTAATTAAATCATTATCTTAGCATGGATTTAACCATTATTTTTGAAACTCTTTTTGATTTAATCAAACTGCTAATATTAGCTTCAGTAGCTGGATTTGTTCTCTTCAAAATATTTTCTCCTGCAAGAAAATGGCTTGAAGAAAAATATTCTCTTTCTTGGTCAAAATCCTGCCTTATTTTGAATTTTTCAACGTTCTTTATTTTTCTTATAGTTGTTTTCATTTATTTTATGCTTATAGGCTACCTTGATGCACCTTTACGTGACCCTGAAACTGAGTATAATCTTGTTGAAAATATTGTTCTGGTTTTAGTTGCAATGCCAAGAATAGTAATTGCTTCTATAATTCTTTCATTTTTGTTCTTCTTTTTTGAGCTTGTGGCAAGTTTATTTATGGGTAAAGAAGCGGCAAAGAACAAGTCACGCGGATGGGCAAAAGAATTTTTTGGAATAATAGTTTCCGCTCTATTATTTTTGTTGATTTTCCTATTTGTATTCAATTGGGTTCCATTAGGATTATTCATTTACATTTTCTTTGGATCAGTAAAAGCTTTGCCTTTAATGTTTTTGGTTTAAGATGCAAAAAATGATTTTTTGCAAGTATTTTTTAGTACGATAAAAGGTTATTTTTAGGGATAAGAAGGGATTTATATAAGTAAAAACAATAATTATTAGTAGAAAATTATTTTTTTAGAGTGCAAATTGAACGTGATTTAATGAATTCAGCTGATGTTTTTTTTAGATGTTTTTTTGCTTGCTTTATTTTCATAATGGTGTTTTACACCCACCCTGCTTTTGCATATGCAGCCCAAAGTAACTCTGTGCTTAATTTTGCAGACACAAATCCCTTAAATTTAGGTGGAAGTTCAAATACCCCCATTCCTTTACTTACCCAAAATAATCCTTACCTTGACAATAACTCAAATTTGATTAATTCTACAACAGCAATTAACCAAGTGGCTCCCGGTTCTTGTGCAGTTTCAACTCTTACTCCTACTGAAGCAAAAGGAATACTTGATTTGACTCATGATGGATTTAATGGAAAACAATTAAGTGACGGAAATGCAAATTCTCCTGATCAAAATCTTAAAAAAGATGTTAAGGATTTAGGAAAAACCGAGCTTGTCGGCAAAGAAAATGGGGATGACACAGCAGTTAAAGTTAGTGCTCCAAGTGTAGCAGCTCCCGCAAACAGATTTTCTTTTTTGAATGGTAAAGCAATTAGCGGACCTTTTGGGATAGGGTTGATTCTTGATGATACTCTTCGTGTAGGATTACCTGTGCAAGACGCAACTCAGCAAAAATCTAACATGATGTATCTTCCAAATTTGGATACTAGAACTAGCGGAGTTGGATTTAAACAGGATTTACTTAGTTCTAAAGATGCAATACTTAAGGCAGGAAAAACTTTAATTGGTTCAACAAGTGCAAAAGATTTGAACACAATGCAGTCAAATTATCTTGTTGATTTGGATAGTAACGATTTTGCAACTGGTTCGTTTGGAAAAGGCGGATTGATTGAAAACTCAATTTTAGTAAGCAAATATGAAGCAAAGAATTCTACTACTTGTAATAATTCATCTTGTACGATAAGCACTTACTCTGCATTTGGAAAGTATTTCAATGCATGGATGACAACTGATATGGTTGTATCAAATATTGGGCCAACTTTGTTGAATACTTCTTATAAGTACTTTACTAAACTTGCAAGAACAGTTGATGCTGATCCGTTAGCTTCAAAGTTTGGATTTGCCCAAAAAATAAGACAAAAATTTATTGATCTTACTTCTCCTTTGAGTTTATTTGGAACAAAAAGAGCACAGTTATTTAAGACCATAATGAAGGAAGAGGGAATGTATGAATATTTGGAAAAGCCTTTGTTGATTGACAGAGCTGCTTGGAGTAGTGGGACAAAGGGAGAAATAGATAAATTACTAAAACCAGATAGCCCAATTTGGAAATTCACTCCTGAAAAAAGAAAAAAGTACTTGCAGGCTGTTGAATTGCTTCAAGCTTATTCAAAAGAAAGTGCAGAGAGTTTAGATTTGGCAAAAGCTGCTAAAGATGCTGCAATTACTGCTG
The DNA here is from genome assembly GCA_036170245.1 of archaeon. Lineage (GTDB taxonomy): Archaea > Iainarchaeota > Iainarchaeia > Iainarchaeales > JAAZKV01 > JAAZKV01. The sequence continues at coordinate 2,158 of JAVHOV010000042.1, forward strand.
CTGATTCAATAGCTGATCCTGGAATGAAAGCTCTAGCAAAATCAACAGCAAATATTGACTTTGGGCGAAAGGTTGCTGCAGTAATGGATGATTGGGATGAAGTACTTGCACTTGATTTTGAAGCATGGCTAAAAGATAATGAAGATATTTTTTCATTTGGTGGACTTGCAATTAAACAAAACGGATTTCCTGATGGACAAGGATTTGTTGATGTAGCAACTTCTCAACCATTCAACTTAAAGAAAATGACTCAAACATTTAGAGATAATGGTGACTTTTCTGCTTGGGCTGGAAAAACAGAATCAGGTACTTATAAAGTTGCAGCAGATAATGCAAGTTTGCAATTATACAAAATAAAGCCAACTAAAGTAATTGCTGATGGAGTAAGTTTACAGGATTTGAGACTTCACTTGTCAAAGATGGGGAGTGGGGCTTATTCAGTAAAACTTCCTGATGGAAGATACATTCCTCTAAATGAAGCGTCAGTAAAATATATTGAATCAAATCCATTGTTGGCAGGTAATGTTGGTATTTATGAATCTGAATATACTGAAGACATTGCATTAACTGCAGAAGATTTTGCTAACAGATTGACTCACCAGAGAATTTTGAGCAGACCAAAAACTGCTACAAGAAACCTGGCTGATTTGAAGAATGGTCTAGCTCAGAATGAATATGCTCCAAGAATTTACACTAGTGCCCTTGATATGCAATTTGCTCAAGAAAGTAATTTTGTTTCTAATTATTTAAGAAATCCCGTAATGGGTATTTACAAAGGAACAATTCTTCCTGTAGCTTATTGGGGATTTAAGAAAGGATTTGGAAATGAAGATTACTCAGCATTCATGCTTCCTGAAACATGGACCACAATGAAAGTAACTCAAGGAATAGACCAAATATACAAAGATTCATTCATTGACTTTTTTGTAAATGAAGGAAGCGATCAGGGAGATATGTTCCAAAGAGCATTCACTTCAATTCCTTTTGTTTGGACTAAAGTAGTAGAAGTTGGAATGAATACAAATGATTTTGTTAAAGAAAATGTTTCAAAGTATTCCGGCGGATGGTTTGAAGGATCATCAACAAGAGATGTTGTTGGGGATGTAGCATTTTACTCTCACAATGAAAATTGTTTTGGATGCAGTGGAAAACTTGTTTATGCAGACAATCACTTGTCACTTAGCGGATTTAGATCAAGCATATCAATGCAGGCATTTTTAATAGAAGCAACTACTGCGGAAGAAAAAGCAAAAACTGGTTCACTTTTAATATCCTATACTCACCACTCTGATATCAGCGGTACTTCAGGCGGAACTAGTGGAGACGCTACTAATATTGCAGATGCAAGAAGAGCTGGAGTAACTTGCGACCAGAAATTAAGAGAGTATGGCCTTGGATGGGCTGGACCTGCTGCAGGGGGAATTGCTGCTTTAGGAGAAAACCTAGTTTACTTTGCTGGATTTGGCCCAGGACTTGCAGCTTCATTAATGCTTCAAATGACTGTGGGAAGAGGATTACAAGATTGTATTGATGATGTTGATGGATATTATATGCACTTTTATGCACCACCATTAAAAGATGCTGCTAAATCAACTTCAAAAGAAGTAATTTCTAATGAAAAGATTTCTGATACTCTTGCAAGCATGACAAACAAACTTGATACTGTTGTAAGTGAAAATACTAAGGATAATAACAAATCTCCAACTAATCCAGTTGAAAAGTCACTTGATGCATTGAAAAATCAGTTCCAAGATTTCGCGAATAAATCAAAGGAAGCAAATATTTTACAAGCTCACCTTGATTTATCAGCTCCTGCACAAGGAACTGTAGTTGGAAAGGATGTATTTTATATTTGGTTCAAAGACACACTAATGCCTAATACATATAATACAATAGGAAAAATGGTTACAACTGACGGCAATAATTCAGTTGAAGTAAATTATGAAACTGGGGAACTAAAAGTAAATGGAAACACTGTTCTTGGCAAAGACAAGGCCGATCATACAAGACTAATTACTACTGATAATAGATTGCCTGCACAAGTAGTTCCAGCAACTTTGAACAAAGTGTCAGCTCCAAATGATTCATCAGCAGTATTTGAATTAAGTAGTTACGGCGAATTAAAAGTATTGAATTCAAGTGTATTAGCTTGTATCCAAAAAGCAATTGTTGACCAGTCAGGAATAACTTACTCAGGGGACGAATTAACTCAAGTCTTTGGAAAAATACAACAATTCAGCACTGCAAAATATGGTAATATAATTGCACAAAATGGAACAATTACTTTAGAAGGAACTGCTCCAAGAATAATGGGGGGAAATGGTTCAAATGTTGTTGTTGACGGATTCTGGGAAACAAAATTAGTTGCTGATGTAAACAATAGTGCAGATGCTGGTAAATTTACAGGACTAACATTCGAGTATGGAACAATAGTTCTAAAGCCAGAAACAAACGAACTTGTTATTTGGTTAAGACAACACAAAGATGCAGTTTTGAATAATAGTGATGTAAAAGGATTAAATGCAAGTCTTGCCACAGTTAAAGATCCATTGACTGAATGTGATACTCCAGCACTTAACTTAGAAGCAGTTCCTTATGCTAATGATGAACTTGGTGCAAAGAAAGTGGACGCTTTCAATACTTCAATGAACCACTTGGGCCCATTCACTCAGTTTACAACAAACAAAAATATTTACGAGTTTTATACAAAGAAAGATGAAAATAATGGGGATTGTAAGACATTCTTTAGGGTAAGAGATAAAGATACTGGAAAGATTTTGGTTGACCAAGAAGTTACAAGCCCAATAACTCAAGATGCTGATGGAACAATAAGATTCAAGACAGCTGATGGTAAAGAACAGACTTTGAAGTTTGATGCAGAAAATGGTGTGCCAAAGGTTTCATATAACGGCGGTGCTCCAGAAACATTACTTTCAGCACAAGGTACTAAAGGTTCATTCTGGTATGATCCAACTACAGGACAATGGCACCCAGAGAACGGACTTCAAATTCCATTGAACCAAGCATTCAAAGACAATGGTACTTGGCTTGGAACTGATAAGAATGGTAACGTTGTTGGAACTAGCGAGAACAAAATGACTTTCAATATTGGTCAGCAAAGCGCTTCTCCGCTTTCACTTCCTTCAATGCCAGAAACTGCTCTAGGAATTGCAATGTTTATTTCATTGTTCCTAATAATAAGTTTTGGTCTTACTCGAAGATTAAATTTAAAAAAATCTAAAAAGAAGAACTAATTTTTTTAATATGCCAGTTTAGTTCTTTTCTATTTTTTTGATTGGTTTTTATTGCCTTTCATTTAATTATCTTGTATTATGTCTTATGAAGAAGGATTGTTTGAGAATATTCCTAAGAAGGAAGTATTTGAGGATGATTTGCTTGAAGTTAGGGTAAGTAAAATCAATGGCAAAGGAGTATTTGCTTTAAGAGATATTAATGCAAGTAAAAGATTTTATTTAATTCCTATGACTGATGTAGTTAATACTCCAAGACCTTCACTTGCAAAGCTTTATGAAAACGTTTTTGTCAATGACCCAAAAGTACTAAATTTTGTCAATCATTCATGCGATCCGAATAGCGAAATTGTTTTAGAACAAAATAGGGCAGTTTTATGTTCCAAGAGAAAAATACTTGCTGGGGAAGAAATTACTGTTGATTACTGTGCTACTGAAGAGCAAAATAATCTTAAAGAATGCAATTGCGGTTCAGATAAGTGCAGAAGATATTTTTATACTACTGGGTAAATTAGCTTTAATAAAAAATTAATTTCATTTAAGTGTACATTGGTGCAGAATCTGTTTTTCCGCTAGTAGTTTTAGTTTCTTCAATAGTCTTAATGTTCTCCATTAAAGCTTTTTCAAGAACTTTTGCTTCTTGTAGTAGTGGAGCAATATCAACTTTCATTCCAGTTAATGCACAAATAGTTTTTACTACTTCAGCAGCAGCTAAATAATCAGCGTTGTTTTTAGCGTTTCCTAATAGGCAAATAGCATCCAAATTACTGTCTTTTAAGTAAAGCATTAATAGGGCAGTTACCCCTGAAGTAAGTCCTGTTTGAATCATTTCAATTTTATGCTTATTAATTAACTTCTTTGAAGCCTCGTTGCTTGCAAAAGCATAAACCATTTTTCCGTCAGGGATTCTTGCTCCTGAAGTGGAAATAACTTTTGTAATTCCTTTTTTATTAATCCAATTTACAAGTTCCTCAGCCATTTGAGATGCAATTATATTGTCAATTAATTGCTCAGCAATTACAATTACAACTTTATTTTTCTTGCTTGCATACAACCTAACCGGTCTAATTGGAAGCCCTTCCTGAATTCTAATCATGGGCAAAAATAATTTAGAATCAATATACCCTATTTCTTCAAATTTTAATTTATCAATCAAATACTTAGCTCCAATGGTTCCAGCAAGGCCCAAGTCAGGGAAGCCTTCAATAAAAGTAAATCCTTTCAAGGAAAAGTTCTTTGTTTCAACAATAGAAATTATTTTTTCTTTGTCAGCCATTTTGTTCAAACACCAACTAATTGTTAGTTTTAAGTGGTTAATAAATGTTTTTGTTTTTAAGGCAGTGTAGAAATCCTATTGGATTTCTAGTTTGATGTTAATTTTTATGTTTCGCCCGAT
>JAVHOV010000043.1:0-6693 GCA_036170245.1 archaeon
CCCGCTTCCCCCATTATACAATGTTCCGTTCAAGTGAGTTTCTGTATAACAATTAATGTCACTTCCAAGAATATAATTTCCGTCCAATTTTTTATTTATGTTTTGTAAATCAGTACAGTTAGTTACTACCCAAGGATCAGAAATAGTTCCTGTACCTTTGTTAAAATATTTTATGAGACATTTGTTTGAATCTGCACCAGTTCCCTTGTAATATCCATCTTTGCAATACCATTCACAAGTAGTGGAAGTGTTGGAGCTTGACAGAATGTTTGTTTTATTATTAACTGATTTTACTCCATAATCATCTCCAACATAAATTGCTGCATTATTATCAATTGCACCGCTGCAATTCAAAAATTCTTTTAGAGCAGGATAATTGTTATCTTTTACAACCCAAAAATTAGTATCAAATCCCAAATTAGTAAAAGGTATTCCGCTTGCCCCATAATAAGATACAACAGAATTGTTTGTAAAAGTGCATCCTGAATTACTGTCCGGAAAGCACGTTGATTTTGTTGAAAGAACAGTGTCCCAATAAGAATTACTAATTGTTCCTATACTTGTTTGCCCAACTATTCCATATGCATAAATTGTTGATGCGGTCACTAGACCTGTGTTAAAAGAATTTTTAATTGAACTATTATTTGCTCCTGTTAGTCCTGCAACTGAAGCTGAGCCTGATACTGATCCAATATTGAAAGAATTTGAAAGCGACCCTTGATTCCAACCTATTAAACCCCCTGAAAAACCACTCCCTAAAACATTTCCTGTATTATAAGAATTTTGGATAGAGCAACTATCATTATATCCTACCAAACCCCCAACATAAGAATAACTAGTACTTGATTTTGTAATTCCTGTTGTGTAAGAAGTTTGAATGGAAGCATATGAACAATGTCCTATAATGCCCCCTACTCTGGTTAACCCTTTGGTAGTACCAGTGCTAAAAGAAAATTTTATAGTTGCACCGCTTTTCGAAAATCCTGCCAAACCTCCAACAAACACATCCCCGGTTATATTTTGGTCAACTACTCCAACATTTTGTATTGTCGCAGCTGAAATATCCCCAAATAATCCAATATAACTTTTGCTAGGTCTGTAAATATACAAGTTTTTTATTACAAATCCTTTTCCATTAAAGTTTCCATTAAAAACGTAAGAATTATTACCCGAATCACATTCATTATTTGGCCCACATCCTCCTATTGGAGTAAATCCATTTCCATCATTCCAAATTTCTGTTTCAGAACAGTTAATATCATTTCCAAGAACATAGTAGCTTGCTAAAGAATTATTTGCTTCTTGCAATTGAGTACAATTAGTAATTATATATGGGCTTATACTAGTCCCTGCTCCACTGCCGCTAAAAGCAAAAGTTAATGAGGAAGCTAAAATTACGCAAAGTAAAAAAATTAATTTATGAACTGCTTGCATTCAAGAAATAGAACTCTTTTTGAGTATAAAATAATTCCTAACGCAAGGATTTTATCTTTTTTTAGGAAAAATAAATTAAGGATAAAATAAATTAGAATTTCCCTAAGATTTTTTCAAAAATTCCTTTTCTTTTTTTTGCACTTTGGGTTTCTTTTTCAAGTTCTTCTAAAAGTTCACGCTGTTTCTTTGACAAGTTCTTTGGAGTATCTACTATTACTTTTATGTATTCATCTCCAAATGACTCCAAGTTTAGTCTCTTAATTCCTTTTCCTTTTATTTTGAATATTGTTCCTGTCTGAGTACCGTTAGGGATTTTCAAATCTGCTTTTCCGTCTAACGTTGGAACTTCAACAGTTGCACCTAAAGCACTTTCTGTAAATGAAATTGGTATTTCTGCATAAACATCCTCTTCATCACGCTTAAACACATCATGTGCTTCAACTATTATTACAATAAATAAATCTCCACTTCCATGTTGCCCTTCATTTCCTTTTCCTTCTAAACGCAAGTGATTTCCATTATCAATTCCTGCAGGGATTTTTACACTTAGTTTTGTTCTTGATGAAATGAATCCGTTTCCGTTACAATTAGCACATTCTTTTTCAGCTATTTGCCCTTTTCCGCCGCAAGTGTGACATACTGCTTGAGTTTGGAATATTCCAAAAGGAGTTCTTTGCTGTCGAACTTCAGATCCTCTTCCTTTACAAGTTGGGCAAGTCTTCAGTTCCCCTTCAGCTCCGCTACCGTGGCATTTTTCGCATTTTTGTATTCTTTCATAACTTATTTCTTTTGTTGCACCAAATACTGCTTCATTAAATGTAATTTTTAATTCTGCTTTTATGTTTGACCCAACATCTTTCTTTTGTCTTCTCCCGCTGCCTCCTCTTCCGCCAAACATTTCATTTATGTCAGAGAATCCGGAAAAACCAAATTGGCTGAATATATCTTCAAAATCAAAGTCGGAACCAGCCCCAGAACCAAACCCTTGTTGATTGTAGCCGGAAAATCCTTTGTAATTGTCCCCAAACTTATCATAGTTTTCTTTCTTTTCAGGGTCACTTAAAATAGAATAAGCTTCATTTACTTCTTTAAATTTTTTTTCAGCATCGTGTTCTTTTGAAACATCAGGGTGAAACTTTTTTGCTTTTTCTTTATAGGCTTTTTTTATTTCGTCTAAAGAGGCACCTTTTTTTAATCCAAGAACTTCATAATAGTCAGCCATACAAAATCATCTTTGTCTTACTCTTTTTCAAACTTTATGCAAGAAGGGATTTTAAAGCATTGCAAAAACAAAATGAAACTAAAACAAAATACTTGCATACCAAACCATTTCAATAGGGCTCTTTGAAGTATTTTGAATGGGTTTTATTTTTTCTTTAGAAACAATTTTTTTCTTTGCAACTTTTTCTTGAATTTTATTTTCTTCAATTTTTGTTTCAATCATAAAATCCCTTACTTTTCTTTTACTTATAAATATAACTTTTTTAAGAAAGTGCTTAATGCACTTTCTTAAAAGTTAAATTTCTTTTTAATTCTTTTTTCCTTTTTCTTCAAATTCTGCGTCAACTACTTTGTCGTCGCCTTTTGCCGAACCTTGTGAATTTGCACTAGAAGCATTTGAATCAGCATTTTGCTGATTCATTGCACCATATACTGCTGAACCAATTTCCTGAAGAGTTTTGTTCAAGTCTTCCATTTTATTGTTTATTACAGTAGATGATTTGTTTTCCTTTGCAAGTTCTTCTTTTAGAGAAGTTAACTTATCATTAACCTTTGCTTTTTGAGCATCATTAATCTTGTCTTTTAGTTCGACAAGCATTTTTTCTGTTGAGTAAACTGTAGCGTCAGCGTTGTTGAAGATTTCAATGTCTTCCTTTACTTTCTTATCTTCATCAGCGTGCATTTCAGCTTCTTTTCTCATTCTGTCGATTTCTGCATCGTTCAACTTTTGTGACGCAACAATCTTGATGCTTGTTTCTTTTCCAGTACCGTTATCTTTTGCAGTTACGTGTACTATTCCGTTTGCATCAATATCAAATGACACTTCAATTTGTGGCATTCCTCTTGGTGCTGGCAAAATTCCTGCTAATTGGAATTGTCCTAAAGACTTATTGTCTTTTGCTAGAGGTCTTTCTCCTTGGAGTACATGTATATCAACTGCAGTTTGATTGTCTTGTGCTGTTGAAAATACTTGTGATTTCTTTGTTGGAATTGTTGTGTTTCTGTCAATTAATTTTGTGAACACTCCACCCAATGTTTCTATTCCTAAACTCAAAGGAGTTACATCTAAAAGAAGAACATCTTTTACTTCTCCTGCAAGTACTCCTCCTTGTACTGCTGCACCCATTGCAACACATTCCATTGGATCAATTCCTCTTTCTGGTTCAAGCCCAGTAACTTTCTTTACGTAATCAAATATTACTGGCATTCTAGTTGGTCCTCCAACTAAAATTACTTTATCAAGTTCAGCTGCAGTTAATTTTGCATCTGCAAGAGCTTGTGTTACTGGTTTTTCGCATCTTTTTACAAGTGGAGCAATTAGTTCTTCTAATTTTGCTCTGTTTAGTTTCATTACCAAGTGTTTTGGTCCTTCAGCTGTTGCTGTAATGTATGGCAAATTTATATCAGTTTCAAGAACTGTAGATAATTCTATTTTTGCTTTTTCTCCAGCTTCTCTAACTCTTTGCATTGCCATTGAGTCTTTTGTTAAATCTGCGCCTTGGTCTTTTTTGAATTCATCGGTAATATATTTTAGGATAACTTCATCCATATCTGTTCCACCAAGTTGAGTATCTCCTGAAGTTGATTTTACTTCAAAGATTCCTCCACCTAGTTCCATAATAGTAACATCAAGTGTTCCTCCACCTAAATCAAATACCATTATTTTTGCATCTTTTCCTTTCTTGTCAAGTCCGTAAGCAAGTGAAGCTGCTGTTGGTTCGTTAATTATTCTTACTACTTCTAGTCCCGCAATTGCTCCTGCATCTTTAGTTGCTTGTCTTTGATTATCATCAAAGTAAGCAGGAACTGTGATTACTGCTTTTTCTACTTTTTCACCTAAGAAACTTTCTGCGTCTCTCTTGATTTTTTGGAGAATGAATGCACTTATCTGTTGAGGTGTGTAATCTTTTCCGTCAAAACTATATTTGTAGTCAGTACCCATTTTTCTTTTTGCTTTTGTAATAGTTCTATCTGGGTTTGTTACAGCCTGTCTTCTTGCTGGTTCTCCAACTAATAATTTACCATCTTTTCCGAAAGCCACGTATGATGGAAATGCTTTTCCATAAACTGTGTTTCCTTCTGCTGATGGAATTATTTTTGGTTTTCCACCTTCAAGCACTGCTGCTGCTGAGTTTGACGTACCGAGGTCAATCCCTATTATTTTACCCATATTCATTCACACTCCAATAATATTTCTTTAATAACAGCTGATTTTTTGCTGTGCATTAAATATATCCCTATCATATTCACCCATTTTTTCATATCTTTTTTCTTTACTGAAAGACGATAAATTATTTTTTTAGTAATAATTGGACGACCATCTAAATAATATATATTTTGTCTTTTCTTTATCTCAAGAATTGAACAATCAAATCCTAAAGAATCTAAATAATTTTTTATTCTATCCATAAGGATTTTGTTTGAGTTATACAAGTAAAGATGAAAATATTTTGCTTGTTTTAATACACTCCCTTCAGCATCCCAGAATCCCGCCAAAAATTTTTGTGCAAGCAAATTATCAGAAAATATAAAATTTAGTGTATCTTCATTAACTTGTTTATTTTGTTTTACAAGATTTGCAATTTTTATACTTGATAATCTTAACTTCCATAATCTTTTGCCAGTGACACTTTTAGTAACTGCACCATATTTTGACATTATTGACTCTAAATATTTTTGCATCCCTAAATCTTTATTAAATACTTCTAAAGAATATTTCTCTACTGTACCATCTCCAAGAGAAAACCCAATTAAATAAGCTAAATCAGCATCAACATTTATTGCAGAAAAGTTTATTGCAGTTTTATTTAAAGGTAATACAATTGAAGAATTAAAATTTGCTGCATAAGAATTATTTGATAAATGTTTTCGAACTGATGTTATACCTAATAATTTAAACCAATGCGAAATTGATGAATCTGGAACGCCAAGAATTTTTTCAAGATTTTTAATATCGTTATTTGGATAAAGCTTATTTAACAAACATTTAACATTACTTTTTCCAACAACATTATACATAGTTTGAAAATTACCTTTTTCACGAATAGAATGAATTTTATGAATTAATTCTAAATCATTTAAACTCAAGTTAAATTGAGTCACAAAAGTATTTCCATTTACCATAAAAACCCACTTAGTCGCTCCCCATAATTTTTATTTCAAAATCGCACTTAGCCATTCCTTCATGTTCATTTTTTTCTTTAACTTCACCTGACAAAACATTTGGTTTTGCTAGGCCCGCAGATTTGTCTGCTTGGTCTTTTTTTTCTTTTACCTTATCTTTTTCTTTATTTTTTTCAGCCATATTATCAATCCATTTTTCATTTTCTTTAACTTCTTTATTCTCAACTAAATTATTTTTAATTTCATTATTATTTTTTTTATCAAAATTATTTACACTCACTCTTGCTAATCTTAATATTTTTCCATTCAATTTGTACCCTTGCATTAATACATTTACTACTGAATCTACCGGTAATTTTGAATCATTTTCTTGCATTAAGCATTCCATTTCATCATGATTGAAATTCATTCCTTTTTTTACAATGATTTTCTCCAAACCCTTCTTTTTTAATATTCCAACTATCTGATCGTGAACTATCACTAAATCTTTACTGTGCTGCATTCCCTGTTCAAGTGAATCCAAAACCGGCAAAAGATCTTCAATTATTTTTGCATTTGCAAATACTTTAAATTCATCATTTTGCTTTGAATTTCTTTTTTGAAAATTTTCAAACTCGGCTTGTAATCTTTGTAATGATTCGGTCAATTCTTTTATTTTCATTTCAGGATTTTCTTTAGGTTCTTTTGCTTCTCTAGCCTCTTTTATGCCCAATACTGCATCCAAAATAGAGCTTTTAGCCTCTTTTTTATCGTTAGTTTGGTCTAAGTTAGCTTCATTTTGAGTCATTTTTACCACAAATCCTTATTTTGAAACTGAAAAACACTAATTTTGTCTAAACTATCTAGACAATAACAATACTCTTTAATCAAAGTGTTTATAAAGGTTTCGAAGTATAGGATTAAGTAGAAGAGATC